>NZ_CALKQY010000064.1:0-70951 GCF_937990675.1 Hoylesella shahii
ACCCTGCCCATCGGTGGCTAGAGTCTATGCAGAATTTGAGGTCAGCCGTAAAACCCAGTTTAAGGGAGTTACAGATATTCCGTTCTTCCTTTATAGGCTTATGTAATCATGTGCACGAGAAGCGGATTGCTACTGGGTTTTACGACTGATCCCAAATCAGGCGTTAGGACCTGCACAGTTTTTGTTTGATTGATGGTGAAGATTGTTTGTTGTTGTATAAAAGGACTGCGCATAACGCTAAGATCGCAAGACTAACTAGATAATAACAAGAAACGAAGGACGAACAAGAGGAAACAAAAAGTTAACTAGATACAAGCGAAAGTTGAACGAGAGGAAAGCGAAAAGTTAACTAGAGACAAGCGAAAGTTGAACGAGAAGAAACAAAAAGTTAACTAAAGAGAAGCGAAAGTTGAACGAGAAGAAACAAAAAGTTAACTAAAGAGAAGCGAAAGTTGAACGAGAGGAAACAAAAAGTTAACTAAAGAGAAGCAAAAGTTGAACAAGAGGAAACAAAAAGTTAACTAGAGACAAGTAAAAGTTGACCGAGAGGAAAGCGAAAATTTAACTAGAGACAAGCGAAAGTTGAACGGAAAGAAAGCGAAAAGCCAGAGGCATAATCAACGATTAGGGCATAAAGAAAGGTAGACACCTCACGGTGTCTACGCATTCAATGTCCGCCGGCATCAGTCGGCGTATCATGTTTTTCTTGTATTACCCTGGTCAGGGGTTCTCTTTAAACCTTGTGTATCTTGCTATCTCCTCTGTTACTTCATTTGTTTTCTTCATTTTATCTTTGTCAATCTTAAACTTAAACCTTTGCGTTAGTCGTTTTCCGCCTGGGTATTCCAGTTCAACGGCCAGTTCATCATCGGTTACTTTATACTTACCCTCTTCGGCTTTAACGCCGTTTCCGCTAGGTAAGTCCACTTTATGGTAAGAACCATCGGCCTTATAAACCTCGTAAACTTGTGCTGGAGAGTGGCCCATGTGGGTGTTTGTGGCATCTTCAGAAGCAAGTGTAGCATCCAGTTTCCAAATTCCAACGATGGAGTTCTCATGTTTTTCATCAGGGTCGTTATCACTACCTTCGTCGTTGTTTGAGCAAGCCGAGAAGGTAGCAACCGTAAAAAGGACGGCTATAAGAGCCAAAAAGGCCATAAAGGCCCTGTTTTGTGTTGTTTTTTTCATGATCGGTGTATTTGATAATATTCAATGTAGTAATGCAAAGTTACGATATTTTATGTAATTAAAAAAGAATTTTAACAAGTAAATTATAACCCTTTGTGTTAATTCTTTGCATTGTGTCTCAAGCAATTAGAATGTTATCCACAATACAACCTGTTGTGTTCTGTTTGGTGGCTGGTTGTGATTGATTAACAAATAAAAGCGTAAAGGGAAAGTAGATGTTGGTGACACGTTAACATATTATAGCACCAACAAAGCATAGAAAGGCGTGATGGGCTGGTATGCGAAAGCATAATACTGGTCTGAATAACGCGAATTAATCCTTTCGCCAATGACATTATCATCCTATCAATGGTTTATAGCCCTTAATCAATGGCATTGTTGGCCTTAAGCGTTGGTCATAACAAGGAGAGCCCAATCGGGTTATGACACAATGTACAACAAAACAGCTCGAAAGTAGCGTTATCTCTTTGTTTTTTTAGCAAACTCCCACACCACAATACCAGCCGCAACAGAAACATTGAGCGAGTGTTTGGTGCCGAATTGGGGTATCTCTAAAAAGCCATCGCAGTGGTCTACCACTGTTTGTTGCACACCCTTCACCTCGTTTCCTAGCACAACGGCATAGCGTTCGTTCTCATTGGTATCGAGGTTTTGCAGCATAGTAGAGTTGGCCACCTGCTCAACGGCAAACACTTTCGTGCCTCGGGCATGCAATTCATCCACGGCCTCGGTTGCATCTACAAAGTATTTCCACTCCACACTGTCCTCTGCACCAAGCGCCGTTTTATGAATTTCGGCACTGGGAGGCGTGGCAGTGATGCCACAAAGATACACCGCCTCAACGCGAAAGGCATCGCATGAGCGGAACACCGACCCCACATTGTGCAACGAACGCACATTATCTAGCACCACAACAAGGGGAGTCTTGCTGGCTGCTTTAAACTCATCCACCGTTAGACGGTGCATTTCTATGGTTTTAAGTTTACGCAAAGCTCAATTATTTTTGTTCTAATATCTTTGTTTTCGGTTGATTTGGTACTAACAAGAGCTCATAATCCGCTTGGACTTGGAGGCAAGATGCGCAACAAACAGCAGGGCTAGGTTTGCGCAACTGGCGTGACACCGAGCGAGCAAACAACCGAATTACATGCACAAAGGTACTACAATTTCCCTATTTGAATGGTCATTACCACAATAGAAGGTGGGTTTTATGTTGTAAGAGACAGGGCTTTGAAAGAAAACCGAGGGCGTTTTGCACCATGTAACCCGTAAAACACAATTTAAGTGACAAAGGAAACACGAAAAATCAATGGCCTACACCCCACCGAATGGCCACCATCAACGTGGCCATCGGCGCGATGTAGGCGCAAATAGGTTAGTTGGGATAAAGAAATTAGCGCGAATCAGTTGTTCTGAACATGGCGAAACGCGCGTAAGGAGACATCACAAACGTGTTGATTACTACCTAACAAGCACTTTTTCAACCGTTCCGTCGTTATATTTCACAACGTTTATGCCTGGTTCGGGTGCAGAAAGGCGTTGGCCTTTAAGGTTAAAGCGTGCCACTTCCACACGTTCGGTTTGAGTATTAACAGCTTCTACACCTGTTGTGCCATGGGCACCGATGCTGCAACGAGCAGCATTAACAATGTAATTTGAACTTCTGTCGATAACCAACACCACAACGTGCAGATTGTTTTTGTTTTGAGGTTGCCAATAAGTACCAATGTTGCTGAAGGTAACTTTATGACTAATGGCCTTATCGGCAGTAACTCTGCTGGGGAGAGAGTTATCAATACCCGAGCCAATACCTTTAAAATCGCGAGCCACATGATTGTATTTAAGGTTGTAAACGGGGTTACCACCGCGGGTAAACGTTTTAAATTCACTGTTTTCGTTCTCATATTCATAACGACCATAGAAATAATTGGCCTGAGCCCAGCTGCGTCCTTGCATGCCGTCTTCAACGATTACATAGGCAAGAGCATATCTGGCGTTCGACAAACTACGCCGGAATGTAGTAAACGATTGCACGCTGATAGTGGTTTTACGCACATCCCACTCTGCTTGCACTTCGATATCCATTACTGCTCCACGATTTTTGGCATCATCATAAGCATCCTCTCCTGTGTAATCTTTTATCTGACTATAACGAGAAGCCCATATAGTGGGATAGCCTCTAACAGGACTTCCAGTGCCATAATAATTCTCAATGCCCATCTGGTCGCGACTATGAATGGCTATACCGATAAAGTCGTCGGGGTGTTTTTTGCTCATATACTCCATTATAGCAGTGGCACGAGGACAGTATTGACACCAAGTGGCGGTGTAATCTTCAAACACCACACGACATTTAGGCTTTTTACTAAGCACCACCATGTTGAGCGATGACTCCGAGAATGTAGTGGTATTGGGCTGCCCATTCACCTTAGTAATCTCGCAAGTAACCTTATAATCACCCAGCTCTTTGAGTGTTGGCACATTCACCAGCAGTTCTTTTGTATCAGTTGGAGCGATGGGTTGAGCCAGTTTCACCTCTTTTTCTTCCAACACCTTACCAGCAATAGAGAGTCTATAGTGGAAAGACTTGATGGCATTGCTACCATAATTAACACAAGCAAACTTGCCTTGAGCATTGGTTTCGCCCTTTTCAACGATCAATGCAGGCGATGCGATGGGTGCTAAATTGTTATCACCAAAGGCTGCGAACGCCTTATTGCAGATGTAAAGCACCAACATGAGCGCACAAAGGCGCATAAAAGAAGATTTTATCATGTAATATTCATTTTAATCGATAAACAAATTACCCTTCGCCACTCCTCTACAGCGGAACAAAAAGGCCGTAACTCTCCCTGTGCTTGCACGCAATGGGCGTGAAAGCATTCTTTTTATCTCCCCAAATAAGGGGTAATGAGGATATTATTTCTTAATTATTGGCCTACTACTACTTTGGTGGCCTTTCCGTTTTGCTTAACCACATACAGTCCTTTTGGCAAGCTATTTAGGTCGAGAATGTTGCGCCCAACAAACACGCCCTGAGCCGTCCACACCTCATTAACAGTATTAGGCAGTGCGTTTTCAACATTTTCAACACCCATAACATCACCGCTGAACTTCAGTTTTACGGTAGTAATCAGTCGTAAGGGCACTGCTATTGCGGCCGTTGCAGGACTCTTAGTGGTATAAAATTTAAGCACAACAACACAACTTCCATTCTTAGAGATAAAAAATTCAGTATCAAGGGAGGCGTCTTTTTCCTTAGCAAGGAAATTACGCGATTGCGATTCGTACTTCATTTTTTTATCAAATACGTTGCAGGCGCTAGGGAAACACATCTTCAGATAAGCGTTTTCGCCTTTCATTTCTTGAATATCGGCCACCACCATGAAGTTAACATCCTTGCCCGAAGTGTTGCGAACAAAGAGTCCACTATTGATTTGCGGTCCAAATTCATTATCTGTCACTTTGTTTAGGTTTAGCGTAACATTGTCTTTAATCTCTTTTCCGGTAGCGTCTACCAATACCAAATCACGATTTGCGGCATATATCGACAGAGCCGACACGAAACAAAAGAGCACGCTAAAAAGTAAAAATCTCTTCATATCAAATGGTTTTATTGTTATAAGTTTTGGGATTGTTAATGCTATTTGATGTAAACGAAGGCAGAACTTAATGTTAGTCCTCTCTCGCCAGGGGGTAATTTGCGCCGTTAGATGGATGGCAAAAGCAGTTCGGCACCATTTGTTAAGTCTTTAGTTGGCCACTTTATGCCTATCAACCTGCACCACTCCGTCGTCGTTATATACGAAAGCCACCACCCATGCCTTATCAGCATTCACACCATTGGGCAACGTTAAGGTGTGCGTAAATGTCTTTTCGTTGTTGGCGTCGATGCTCACGTCCTCGCCCCAATCGCCATTAAGAGCGGCCCGCAACACATGATTGTGCACGTAATTACGTTCAATCACATTGCCAGGCAACTGTTGTATGCTTACAATGCCATCCTCAACCAGCCACAATTGCAGTTTACCTTGTACCCCATTGGCCAACGCCGCGACCGTGGTTGATACCTTCAGTTGGCGACTTGTGCCGTCGTAAGTGGTGACTAGCTTCAGGTTGAGGGCTGTTTCGGCTTCAAAAGCCTGTCTAATAATACCAGCCCAGGCATCTTTTTGTTGTCCAGCAGGCTTTCTATTTATCAAAGCATTGGGTACAGAGTTGGTAAATCCCCAAAAATCGGCGTAGCTATCGCCCAGTGCCGTGGACAACCCATTCACGCTAGCCGTGGGCTTTACGGCCAATCGACCGCCATGAATGGCCACCACAATCAGCGTGTCGCCCCCATATTGGGCTTGCAAACGCGCCAATTCGTTGGCTGCTTCGGGACAGTTAAGGCAGCGTTGACCCGTAAATTCCTCTACAAGTACTTTGCGTTTTACCGTAGCCGAGGCTACTTCGATAAATCTATCTTCGGGTGCGATGTTGTTGCAAGCACCCAAAACAAGGGCAGCAAGCAGTATGAGTGTTGGTTTTAAATGCATCGTTTTTAGTTTTATTCGGTCTATACTTTAACTGTTTTATACAAAAAGGCCGTTCAAAGACTCCGTTTATTTCGTAAGAAGGACTGTGTTAAACCCCAATCGGTCATTAGACCACAATGTATCCAGAATTCTTGTTTCTGTGTTGTATCCTTACATCTTTTATCATCTTGTCGGTATCTTGTCTGCCTTTGCAACTTGACGTAGCCCGTTACGCCTGCGTTACAAAGACAGGCAATCTGCTCGACAATAAAACAAAATCAGTTTTGGCTCTAATGATCGATTTGGGTTAAAGGCCTGCGGCCGATGGATGGGCGGTGTTTTGCCCCGCCATTGCAGCCTGCAAAGCCTTAACAGGTTGTCCCCAATTCACTTTTATATCCTAGAAATTATAACTGTAAGACAGCGTTGCGCCCTTGGTTGCAGGCACATATCGACACACGCCACCACTGCAATTATAGCCATCTTTCGTGCGTCCGTAGCCCACTTGCAAGCGATGAGCCCCGTGATTAAAGGTTACCAGCGCTTGATAATAGTGTGTACGCGTGCTTCCAGAGTTATACATATCGCTCACGGTGAACATCCAAGAGGGTGCCAACGATAGTTCGAGCAGGCCAAAAAGCCAATCGCCATCATCGTCTTTTGTACGCATATACTGCGCTTCGGTGCGCAATGCGGTGCGTGGCGACATCGTCCAATCCACATCAGCCACAAAGATATTGGCGTTAATCATACCACCCTTACCCTCTACCACAGTTTTATTATACCGTTGATTCATATACATCAGCGTGGTTTTGAGAGCCGGGCACCAGCGTTTTTCCATCTGCAGGTTTAGGTCTTGATAGTAAGTTTCGTCACCCCAGGCCCAAAAAGCCGATCCATAACCATCCGTTCCCTTACCTCCCTGTTCGTTTCTAGCGATGCCATGCACGTGCGAGAAGTTCAATTTCAAAGTAGTGCCATAGCGTCCACCCAGTGCAGTGCCTTTCTTTAGCTTATATCCCATAGCCGCTTGATAGGCCCATTCGCCACCAGGTTGCGTGGCATAGGGGTAGACTGCAGGCAGGGCGTAAGTATGTTCGTAAGTAAAGGCAGGCAGATGGTTTACAAACGACGAAGTTCCCACCATGCTACGACGTGTGCGGAAACCCATGTTTACGCTTCGTTTGGCTTGGAGTAGCATGCTCAATCCTCTCTTAGAGTACGAACCCGACAGCATTGCCACATATCCATTACGATAGATATAGCCGTTATCGGCCTCTGGGTCTTGCGCTTTTTGTGCATATTCGGCCAGCACATTAAAAGCGCCGTGTTGCCATCTAGCCCTCACATCGTAGGCCAACACATTACTTGGTAGTTTTAAACGATGGTTAGCGTCGACCATCACCACCTCATCGGGTTCGTTTTTGTTTACTACCGATACGCCCAACATCAAATACTGGTCGTGTGCTTGCATGGCAGGTAGCCATTGTTCGATGTTTAATTCGAGGTCGGCACCACCCAGCCATCCTGGGTTAAGCTCCCAATAACGGCGTTGTTTACCCGCCAATGCTTTCACGAAGACACCAGGAAGAGGGTTGGCCTTCACGCGTCCGCCGAGCAGAGAATTGTCAATGCCTAGGCTTCTTTCTTCGTAAGTGCGTAGCACAAAACCCGAACCAAACTGCTCATAGAATGTACCCGCCGTTAGTTCCACATGTTTTGTTTGCCACCTTAGATAATAATGTGGTACGCCCCATCCTTTAATATCGGCTTCAAATCCTGGCAAAGGGTGTTGCAGATACTCCAATCTCAACCCAGCATCAAACTGCTTGAACGAGGCGCCCAGTTCCACATAGGTATTATTAACAAAGTCGTCTGTTCCTTTAGTGATGCCAGCTTGATTGTCGTTTTGTGGCAATAGCATATCTGATTGTATCGAGCCACGCAGCGCAAAGCCCTGCTTTTGGCCTCCATCTTGTGCCAATGCCGAGCTAGGCGCGCAACAAAGAGCAAGGAGCAAGACCGTTGCCCAGGTGTTTTGCCAGCTATTCTTGCGATTACGCTGATTGTTAGCCATACGGTAGGCTGTGTTTTGTTCAGCCATTCGGTGCAGAGGCAGCCCCATGCAATATTTTTCTTGGGGTTGCGCCATTAGTTGTGGCCTTCGCATTTGCTTTTGCATGATGAGGTTTAGGTACATATATAATGTGTATGCTTGTGAATTGCTAGATTAGAGAAGGTGTGGCAACATCTATTATGCGCCCCAATGTCCCTTCTTTGTGTTGTTCTTCGATGGCCTTATGTGTTAGAATATTGTTGCTCGCACATAATACACTTGGCCAATCGCCATCTTTTAAGCGGGAAAGCAAGTTAAGCCCTAATTGAAGCGGGCCAAAAATTCCCAGAGCCAAGTCTCTTAACCCATCTAAAAGACTTGCCTTATACAGGCCATCGGCAAGCATTGGCCCTATTATTGGCGCTATACCGCCCTGCTACATGCAGGCTTTCACCTTTTCGAGCAGTTCGTTTTCGGCCCCATCGGTATACCCATTGTGTTTATACACGATGTTTCCTTTGCCGTCGAGTAGCAAAGTATAAGGTATCATTTGTATACCCAGAGCGCGTTTCAGTTCGCCGTTTGGGTCGAGCAGCACGTCGTAGGTCCATCCGTTTTCATCAACAAGGGGTTTCACCTTATTAATATTCTGCGCCTGGTCAATGCTTACGGCAACGATTTTCACTCCCGTTTCGCGCTTCCAGTCGTCGTAAACCTCGTCTATGGCTTTGAGTTCGCGGTTGCAAGGCTTACACCAAGTGGCGAAAAACGCCACCACAAGTGGTTTACCATTATTGCTCAGCGTGTCCACTCTCACGGTTTTTCCCGTGATGTCTTTCAGTGTTACGTTTGGCAATCGCTGTTGAGCGTGTGCGCATAGTGCCACGATGGTGGCAGCAAAAAGTAGAAAAAGCTTCCTCATTGTATGTTTTCTGAATTATGCTTACAAAGTTATGAAAAAATAATGGCATGTAAAGAAAAATCGCGTCTCATTTAATATGAAATAGTAAAGTTTATCGAAACTTTTAACATTGTAAGTGTTTAACAATTTGATATTTACCCTTTCAGTGCTGCATTATTTATCGCTAACACACCAATAACACGCAATCTATGCGCTATATTAGTAAAATACCGAACAAAGTAACAGCAATTTAAACGAATAGAAGAACACCATTCTGCACCTTCATCAGCACATAAATAGCTTATTTCTAGACACTAAAGGAAGAAATGACAAAGAAATAAGGCGAATGGAAAGGCAGTAAGCAACACGATTGTCTACATTATGCAACATAAAAACAGACCTTCTTTTCACCTTTTCACCTTTAAGCGCACTTTTTCAGTGTTTTATTTGGATTCCTCTCCCACTTCGTTTCCACATTAAATGCTGTATTTATCAGTGGTTCAGCACTGTTTAACTCCTCGAACCGCTGCCACACTTAACGAATTTTACAGACAAAAGTTTGCTGGTTATCACAAAAAGCACTACCTTTGCAACATCTATATCCAAACAAAGCAACACTGGAACTTTCTAGATAAGCCGCAAACGCATCGTTAATCAAAGACAAACGTTGACGTAGCGGCCAAAACTCGTTGTAATACGAACATAAAATTCCGGCATAGAAAGCATGCCGGAATTGCTCATTATTTGTCATAGGAAAAACTAACACCAATATAATTTAAGGTTAAAGAAATATGGCTTACATGTCACAAGAAGGCTACGAGAACCTCGTAGCAGAGCTTAGACGGCTCGAATCCATTGAACGCCCCAAAGCATCGGCTGCAATTGCCGAGGCCAGAGACAAGGGCGACTTAAGTGAAAACTCTGAATATGATGCGGCAAAAGAGGCTCAGGCTCATCTCGAAGACAAGATTAACAAATTAAAAATGGCTATTAACGAGGCTAAAATTGTTGACACTTCGAGACTTAGCAACGAAGCTGTGCAAATTCTTTCGAAGGTGCAGATGACCAATCTAACCACAAAAGCCAAAATGTCGTACACCATTGTGAGTGAAAGCGAGGCCAATTTAAAGGAAGGAAAAATCGCTATCACAACGCCTATCGCACAGGGGTTGCTCAACAAAAAAGAAGGCGATGAGGTGGAAATTACCATCCCCCGAGGCACCATCAAACTAAGAATTGACAAAATTACGATTTAAAGCAGAGGGGTTAACACCCCTTTAGCAGCAATGCCTACCTAAATATTACCACACAATGGACATATTCAGCAAAATTGCCGCTGGCGAAATTCCCAGCTATAAATGTGCAGAAAACGAACAGTTTTATGCATTCCTCGACATCAATCCACTGATGGAGGGGCACACTTTGGTTATTCCGCGTCGCGAAGTGGATTATATCTTCGATATGAACGACGACGAATTGGCAGCTTTTCAGCTATTTGCCAAACGTGTGGCACAGGCTGTTAAAACAGCTTGCCCATGCATCAAGGTGGCTCAAGTGGTACTAGGATTGGAGGTTCCGCATGCACACATCCATCTACTACCCCTCAATTCGGAGGACGACGCCGACTTTAAACGCGAGAAGCTCAAGCTCTCGGCCGAACAAATGCAAAGCATTGCCAACAAGATATACGCGGCGTTTAAGTCGCAACAATAGCATGGGCTGGTGCTAATTGGGCAGCTCATCTACTCGATTTCGGATTAAGTTAAAAGAGAGTGCCAGCTTTTTCGGCACTCTTTTTTTTAAATTTAAATGCCACACAAGGAAAATCGCACCTACCCAACAACGAGCTTAACTAATACAATGAACAAAACAAAACCATAACACTTATGATACGCAATATTTTAATGGTGGCTTTAGGCGGTGCAGTGGGCAGCATGCTGCGCTATTTGCTCGCATGCATATGGCCCGCAACAGGTTGTAACAGCATCCCCATTGGCACATTGGTGGCCAATGTGGTGGGTTGCCTTTCCATTGGCTTTGTGGGAACACTGCTTCAACGCACGCTTGGCGGCAACGAACAGCTTCGTCTGCTGCTATGTGTAGGATTTTGTGGCGGACTAACCACGCTTAGCACGCTGGTTAACGAGTCGTCGTGCATGGCTCACAACAGTCAGTTGCTGATGGCAGCCATATATCTAGGCATCAGTGTGGCCCTTGGTTTCTTAGCCTTGCATTGCGGAACGTGGTTGGCAAGTAGGTTTTAACCTCTTTTTCAGAGTGTGGGCAACGAATTCGTTGGCCACTAGGCAGGTTTCTCCGTGTAGGTATTTTCCTTCTATTTCCCTTGTGTCTGTACATTCTGTGCATCATTTGGATATAAGCCAAAATGATATGAAACATTTGGGCATTCAAATGACACCAGTTCCCCCTTTTGTTTTTCCTTATTCACTCGCACTATAAACTTCTCATACGTATTCTTCCGCAGAAACTCAATGTGATCAGAATGCGTGAACTCTTGTTTTGGTGCAGCATGCCCCGCAAACCCATATATACTATTCTTTTCTTTTGATAGGTTAATCATATCTACAAATAGGCGTGTTGCGTTACGTTGCCGTTGGCAAACTGTATGCGCTGGGGGTTGTTGTGCAGGTCGTAGTCGATGTGGGTAATGTCGCGCGTGCCGTCCATTGTGAGCGAGCCGTTGGCGTTATAGTGGATGTCGTTTGTACTGTGCTTCACATCTAGCGAACCTGCATACAGCACGGCGGGCGCATTCTCCTCCACTTTGCTCAGTTGGTTGCCGTCGTATCCGAGTCGCAAGTCGTCTATCAGTCCGCAGCTGCCTTCTTGCGTCATTCCTTTGCGTTGCAGCGAAGTAACATTACTATTACCATCATACCCCAGGCCTTCGTTGTAACGCCCGATGCCCGTTGAGAAGTTGTTTTCACCATACTCAGCATTCACCAGCCGGTTCAGGTCGTCGTAGGTGTAACGGTAGCCACGGTTCACTTTATTTATTCCTTCCAGGTATTTCAAGAACATACTCATAAAAGCCCCTATCGTCATATAACTTAATCGCAATAACTTCACTACCTGAATCTATGGCAATAAAAGGTGTGACGTTTAAAGAATCGGCGAGTGCGTTCTCAAAGTTATAATGTTTAGTTATAAGAACTTTTAAAAACCTCTTATTAAACTCATTGACGAAATTAATATGAACAATTCCTGGTCTCATTCGCATAGATTTGTATTCTCTTATCATTTCATAGTCATCTACGGCGCATTCTTTAAGCATCCGCTCTAACACTTCGTTTGGCTCCCAAAAGTGTAAGGTTAGCCGTGCTTTATGAAAACGATAGCTACATAACCTGTTTATCGTGAAATCAATTTTACGATTCAATGGCAACCAATCCAAGTCGTATGAAATCGAGACTATGCCCCTCCTCGTTTTCCTACTAAAAACTCTATTTAAGAGTCTCTCATTATATATCGATATATTTTTCATTTCTTAAAGATGTTTAATTTCTCATCAGCAGTTCCTATTCTTTTGAGTTTTCCACCAATCTTCTCAAATACTTTAAAATATCCCCCGTTATACTTATCTATGTCCCAAGAATAGTATCTCCCGCCTAATTTAAAAATCTTTTGATTATGAGATAAGCCAAATTCACGGGTTAGCTTTGCTCCTCTATTAATTAGATATGTTTCGGCTGCAAGTTTATTCATTGCCACTCTTGGCGAAGAAGGTATGGGTACATCGCCCATTATGGGTGCAACACTCATTATCCGCCCTTGCGCGTTGATTTTCCAATTTACGCCATTTATTTCTTCAATTCCTCCGTTCAAGAAGTATCTAACTCTTTGCCAGAAACCCGAATATGGTTTAAAGTAGAAAGAACCAACATAGGCATTACCAATAAAGGATACAGGAGTTAGGCCTGCATCAAATGATTTCCCTGTAACACGAACTTCTCCATCGTTCACCGTAGCATAACTCGTATAAAATTTGTGGGTTTCATCGTTATAAGCCAACTTAGCAGTAAAATCATTATCATTGACATGTGTCCATTCCGAGAAGTCGAAGTTGATTACCCCTTGCCCCACTGCATTTAGGAATTTTCTTATTTGTGTCTGATCATTAGTTGACCAGTAATCCTGCCCATCATAATCCGTAAAGTTAATAGGGTTATTCGCACAATACGCATACGGCGAAACCCCATAATACTTCTCTGCCAATGGGTCTACCCTATCCCACATCGGCAGCAGTGGGGCGTATTGGCGTGCGCCGTAGTCGTAGGTATTAAGGCCGTGAAGTTCGTCGAACTCCTTACCGTTGTACTTGTAGCGTTGTTGGCTTTCGTTCGTGCCAAGGGCATAGATGGGCGTGCCGAAAGGATAGTAGGCGTTTACCTGCTCCACCTCGCCCTTCTCTGAAACCACCTCGCGAACGTTGCCCAGGTGGTCGCGGTTGAAATACCTAAATTGCAGAGAATATATTGTCGGCCCCTTCTTTCCTCCACCCAAGTCGTTTTGCCATTGTGAGCACATTTTCTTGTTATAGTCAAAGTCGCCTGTGCTGCACCTCACGTCTAGCCAATCGACACACGTCACAGCAAACAAATTCTCTCCCGCTGGTAAAGGTCTGCACTGAGAAGGTACAGCGGAAACTTCTGTATAATTGATATCTACAATCATTCTAAATCAATAAACTCAAAAATCTCATCATCTTTTTGCATGCCATTCTTTCTACGAATAAGGCTATCATACCTGCTGCTATAAGGCCCTTGTTCTGCTGTTACATATATCAGAAACTGCACGAATTGTCGAAACGCGCGCGTATATACATGAGTTTCGTTAAGCGAATAAGAAGGCTTGCTTCTATAAACTTCTCCTAAATATAATTTTATCCTTCTTTTCCTTCTGTTCTTATAAGAAATGTCCACATCAAGCATATCATACTCTGTCTCTACTACAAAATTTTCCTTCTTACGCAGCTTGAATATTCCAATAGTTTTCGACACATATAACCTGTCGATCATAGTCAGGATGTAATTTTGTGATGCCTCATTCAGCCTAGCAGGGTAATAAACGAAGCGAGAATCTTCAGCTTCTAATCCATGAGCTACCGAGTCTAACACATAACTTGCCTTATCCCTATAAACTGTGATATAAAAGCTGCTTTTCGTTAATGCGGAATGATAGTAAGCTACAGAAATAGAGTCTATACCCCTTTTACTCATTTCGTCGAAAATCTTGTTCCGCTTGCCTCCTACACAGATGTATACGCAGGAAAGGAACATAACAAGTAAAATCATCCGAGGTTTCATTTCTTCTTCGATTTATAATATTCAATACGATTTTCTATCATCTTCTTGTAGTTTTCGGTTGTTTTCGGATAAAAAAGTCTGTCTCTTTTTACGTTCTCATAGGCTTTGTAATGGTTTCCAAACTCATTGCCAATTTTATACTTCCCATGGCTATACCACTCATGAATAATTATTGTAGCAGCGAAATTCTCTACTGTTCCTTCGTAATTGCGGGTAACATTCTGATGAGCGTCAATCTGTGCTTTGATACCGCTATGTTCAGGCCAAGTCGTGAAATTACTATTCTTCTTATAGGTGAATCCTATCTTCCCACCTTTAATATCCGACATGTAAAACGTCTTTTCAAAAACCTTGACTCCATTAAAGTGTGAAATGATATGATTTAAGACATTCAACTCGAAGTTCATCAATGCATCGCCCTCATAAGCCCTCTCCACTTCGTCATAAGTTTTGAAATCAAGTTCGTAACCTGCTGGATTTTCAGACAAACCTGTCCAATAAGCCATGTCATGGCTAGAAAAATCCAATTGTTCTATGCCTGTGTAGATGTAGATCTGGCCCGTAAAGCCCTCACTAGAAGTTCCTAAGAATATACCCTTTGAGTTGTATATTGGGTTTCTTCCATCAGGGTCTACAAACGTCACAGGGTTATTCGCACAATACGCATACGGCGAGACCCCATAATACTTCTCGGCCAATGGGTCTACCCTATCCCACATCGGCAGCAGTGGGGCGTATTGGCGTGCGCCGTAGTCGTAGGTATTAAGGCCGTGAAGTTCGTCGAACTCCTTACCGTTGTACTTGTAGCGTTGTTGGCTTTCGTTCGTGCCAAGGGCATAGATGGGCGTGCCGAAAGGATAGTAGGCGTTTACCTGCTCCACCTCGCCCTTCTCTGAAACCACCTCGCGAACGTTGCCTAGGTGGTCGCGGTTGAAATAAACAAAGTCTATCGAATAATTATCACGCTTACCGCTAAACTCACGCCATTGTTCCAACAACTTGGCAAAAAATTCATCAGACATGGAGGGGTCTCTCATGGGAGGCATTACACAAGCAGGGGGGAAATAATCGTGCGCAAGGGCAACAAAACCCTCGCTACTGCTTGTGTAATTCGAAAGAATTTCCGAAATTGGTGAATGTGTAAGCTTCATTTTATTTTTTACCTGAATACAAAGATAAGAAAAAAATGGGCTTACACACTTTTTAGGACAGTACCCACTATTTCGCCATTGCAAGGACAGTGAGCGCGGTGCAAAAAGCATCGGCCTGCCATGTCCTCAACGCTTAAAAACAAATTAAAGTCTGTTAAGCCGCCTCGGGTGTGGCGTCTAGTTTTTTGCGATAAAGCTTATCCACCACCAGCGCAATGGCGCCATCGCCCGTTACATTACATGCTGTGCCAAAACTATCCATAGCGATATAGAGGGCTATCATCAAGGCTTGTTCGTTTTCTCCAAAGCCTAAGATGCTGCCCAAGGGCGCTAAGGCGGCCATAATAGCGCCACCTGGAACGCCCGGAGCCGCCACCATGAAGATGGCCAGCACCATCATGAAATGCAAAAACAGGGGGAAATGGGTGGGCAAACCCTCAAGGAGGGCAATGGTAAAGGCACAAGCTGTTATCTTCATGGCCGAACCCGAGAGGTGAACAGTGGCACAAAGGGGTATTACAAAGCCTGCTATATCCTCTGAAACGCCATTCTTAACAGTCTGTTTGAGTGATACGGGGATGGTGGCAGCCGACGACGATGTGCCCAAGGCCGTGAGATAGGCAGGAAACATGTTGGCCAACAGGCGGAAAGGATTTTTCTTTACGATGGCCCCCGCTATAAGATATTGATAGATGAGCACAAAAATGTGTAGCGCAAAGATAACAACGATAATCTTTGCAAACACCGACATGATACGCATTACATCGCCACTGAAAGTCATCGAGAGGAAAATACCAAAGATATAGAGTGGCAAGAGCGGGATGATAACGCGCTCGATAACGCCTACGATGATGGTCTTCATCTCGTTTGTGGCACCGCGCAGCACCTTATGTTCACCATAAGCTATGCCCAAACCCATGATAAACGATAGCACCAGTGCACTCATCACATCTATCGGTGCAGGAATATTAACGGTGAAATAGGGTAAGATATCGGCTGGTTTATCTACAACCGTAAGTGTTTGTGCCCCATTACCGATAAGCGAAGGAAAGAAAGCAGCCCCAGTGGTGTAGCTCAAAATAGCCGCAATAACGGTGTCGGCGTAAGCAATGCCCACGGTAATGAGCAGCAGTTTGCCTGCACCTTTGCCGATGTCGGCTATTGCAGGCGTAACCAATCCCACAATAATTAGCGGGATAATAAAACCTAAGAATTGTCCGAAGATACTGTTAAAAGTAGCAAATAAGCGCACCCACTGCAGTGTAAATATATTGCCTAACACTACGCCGAGGGCAATGGCGATGAGAATACGCCCTAATAATCCGATTTTCATTGGTAAATATTGTTTTTTAGATAAGCAGCCTTGGTGGTGCTTGATGTGAAATAAATGTCAAAAGGAGAGGACAGATGCGCCACAAACAAAGAAAGCAAGGGGGAAGAGAGAATATCAAAACTAACAAGGCTCACGCCTAAAATAGTCATTCGTTATGAATAACGATACGTATACTTACGCATCTAAAATTAAACATTATCAAGTCATTACGGGCTCTCGCCCAATGCTCTCGCTATATTAAGCCTCTCTTGGCTATTTCTACCAAATTTTATATAAACATTTACATCACTCAGCTGCGCTCGCGCGTTGCATATACGAGCAATAATAAATGCGATTGAAAGTTAATACCTTCCCCCTTGCCTATGTCTTTAGCGTGTCTTTGTTGGTCATCGCCAGGCAATAGCCAGCAAAGCGCATAGCGCAAGTTGCCTTATTATAGGGTTTAGCCCTGCGCAAGGCGTTCGGCCATGGCGCGTCCCAGTGCTCTACACTGTTCGGCCACCTCAGCAGAGAGTGCTTGTTTCATTTCAACGGGTGTGCCCACAGGTTCGAAATGCAATCCGTTTTCGTTCCATTCGCCAATTTTTTGCACTGCTTTGCCTGCCCATCCATAGCTTCCAAACCATCCAATGAGGTGGTTTTTGATGTCTCGGTTGGCCAGTTCGCTGAGCAACACGTCCATTTCGTGATACAGTCCTGTGTTGTAAGTGGGTGCTCCCACGATGAGTCCGCGGTAGCGGAACACGTCTTGAATAATGTACGAGTGATGTGTTTTCGACACGTTGTGCACCACAATGTTTTTCACTCCAGCCTGACTAGCAGCCCTAGCAATCACTTCTGCCATGCGTTCGGTGTTGCCATACATCGTGCCATAGCATATAACGAGTCCGTCTTCGGCTTCGTATTTGCTCATACGGTCGTACATTCCCACCACTTTTTCGAGGTGTTCGTGCCACACTGGTCCGTGAGTAGAGCACAGATATTCAAACTTTTCGTTGGCCAATTTCTTCAATGCGTTTTGCACAGGTGTGCCATACTTGCCCACGATGTTCGAGTAATAGCGCACCATTTCGAGCCAGAAGGGTTCGCAATTGATTTCGGTATCAAGCAATCCGCCGTTAAGTGCGCCGAAGCAGCCAAAGGCATCGCCAGTAAAGAGCACGTGGTTAGAGAGGTCGAGCGTCATCATTGTTTCGGGCCAGTGCACCATTGGGGTGAGATAGAACCTCAACGTGTGCTTACCCAGCGAGAGTTCGTCGCCATGTTTCACCTCGTGTTCGCATCCCGAAAGACCATAAAAGCCTTTAAGCAGGTCGAACGACTTTTTATTTCCCACCACTTTAAGGTTGGGATAATATTGACGAAGCAGTGCGAAAGAGCCACTATGGTCGGGTTCCATGTGGTTGGTTACCACATAATCAATGGGTCGGTCGCCAAGAACTTCGCGTAAATTCTCAATAAACTGCGAGAAAAAGTCGGCTTCCACAGTGTCGATAAGACACACTTTCTCATCAACGATGAGGTACGAGTTATACGAAACGCCATTTGGAAGTGGCCAAAGGCCTTCAAATTTCTCTTTCTTGCGGTCGTTCACCCCCACGTAATAGAGGTCTTTTACTATTTCTATCATATTCTGAGTTTGTAAGTTTATGAGTATATGAGTTTATGAGTATATAAGTTTGTGAGTTTATGAGTATATAAGTTTGTGAGTTTATGAGAGTTTATGAGTTTATGAGTTTATGAGTTTATGAGTTTGTGAGTTTATGCTTTTATGCGTATATTAAGTTGGGTGGGCTTATGCGTATTCACTCAGGTTTCCACCCTTTTGGCACATAGTTTTGTGTGCCTTTGCAGCTTTCAGTCGAGAACGCCAGGGCGTAACTCATTATCTTGTCCCATTGTTCTTTAGTCAATCCGTCGAGAAGTTGTTGCCTAGTGATGCCCAATTTGAGCAATCCAAAGATAAAACCAGCATTAAAATTGTCGCCAGCCCCAATGGTACTCACGGGTTGAATGGTGCTTACGGTATAGCTTTCGCACAGTGCACCGTCGGCTCTTAGCTGCACAGGGTTCACGCCATCGGTATAAACAAAGCGCTTACAATAGAACGAAATCTCGGCCGAATACACTCTAGCGGGGTCGGATTGTCGATAAAGCACCTCGAAATCTTCCCTACTTCCCCTCACCACATCGGCATATTCGTAGTTTTCTAGTAGGTTAGGGGTGATGCGCATCACATCGTTTCGGTGTCCCGAACGAAAGTTAACATCGTAGTAAATAATGGCTCCTCTGCTGTGTGCGAACTCTAAAAACGACACCACCTGTGGCCTTGTGGCCGCGCTAACGGCGTAGAACGAACCAAAGATAACAATATCATCGGGCTGAACATCGGGGTAAGTAAAGTCGGGCGAGTGTTGTTTGTTATCGTGATAAAACAGATAATCGGCATCGTTTTGTTCGTTTAAGAAAGCCAACGAAATAGGCGTTTGCCCCTCGGCATACTTCGTTACGTAGTCGGCATGCACGCCATTGTCTTTCAGAAAGCTGATAACGTTAGCTCCAACGCGGTCGTTGCCTACAGCAGAGATAAAAGTGGCGTCGGCTCCAACGCGTCCTAGCGACACAATGGTGTTGAAAACCGACCCTCCGGGCAATGCTCCCATGGGCTGTTCGTGCTTAAAAACGATGTCTAAAACTGTTTCGCCTACTCCAATTACTTTGCGCATACAATGGTTGATGAATGATTGTTGTTTGTTAAAGCCGCTATCGAGCCTTCTTTGCTAGGGCTTAAGCCACATGTTTGCCTTTCGCCAAGCCTACCCCGCAAGCAACATTAGGGGGTGTAAAGGGCAAATAAGGCAAGGCCATGCTTAGCCAATAGCAGGGCTAACGAATGTTTTTTGCGCGCTGCCACATAGCAACGATGCGCGCTGCTTCACTGTTTTGCCCCAAACCACTCGATAATGTTCCTGCTTCTGTTATTAATTTGCAAATATCCGAAAATTAAATCAGATAGCAAAACAATTGATTGAGTTTTTGTTATGCCACTAACCGTGGGGCGAAAAAAATAGGCAACTAATATTCAAGGCCATGTTTAACCCGTATATTTTTCGTAACTTTGCAGCAGCAATTGGTACGCCATGCACGGCGTTTAATAGGGAAACGGGCGAAAATCCCGTACAGTCCGGCTGCTGTGAATTGCCCTTGGAGGCGTAAACACCTGTCACTGAACATGCGTTTGGGAAGACGTTTACCGCCCGGCAATAAGTCAGAATACCTGCCTTTGCTTGCGTTTACACGGTCTCCAGGGTTAGACCTTACGCCCAACGCACGCTCCTAGCAGCGTGCAAGGTTTCTTTTTATTTCCCCTACACGTTGTGCACAGCCCTCAAAGTGCCTTTTAAGGCATTGGTGTTTGGGCAAAGCACCCTACACTAAAGCATCAATCAAAATCATCAACACAATAAAAACATGAAGCAACATCAACTCAATGTGCTTCTGTGTGCACTCATCTTATTCGCTATTTCGCCACTAATGGCCTTAGCAAATAATGAAGATGTGCTCATGGAACTTACGCCTAAGCGCGTGGAAGTGGGCGAAACACCCATCAACTTTTACGACGATGGTGGGCCCAATGGCCAAACTTCGCCCGAATTTAAGGAGGGTAAAACCAGTAGTATTACGTTTGTTCCCACCATTACGGGTAAGAAAGTGCAAATAGATTTTAGTAAGGTAGACATCTTCGAAGGTAGCCAATACAAACAGTTTATCGAGGTTTACGATGGCACAGAGGTGCGCGCCGACCGCCTTTTGGCTACTGTTCGTAAGGGCACAACGCCCCTTTTGAAAGCCACCAACGCCGAAGGCGCACTCACCGTGGTGTTTGGTAGCACCACGGCTTTACGCTCTAATGGTTTTCAAGCCGTGGTTAGTCTCTTCGTTCCACAAGCAATGCGGTTCGGCGAAGTGGTTACTTCGTCTATGCAAGACCACACGCTAGCGGCTGGCGACTCGCTTCAACCGCTGCTTGCGTTTAGCATTCGCACCACCGAGACCGAGCCTGCGCTTGCACTTCACGCATTAACGGTGAACAATAGCGGACCCATCACGGGTTTAAGACTCTATCAAAGCGCTTCAGAAAACGACCTTTCCACCGCCCATTGCATTGCCAAAGCCAAGGTTAGCAGCCAACAAACGGTGCTCAACGTGACCAATAAACCTGCACTTCGCATGGGCAACAACTTTTATTTCATTGCTTGCGACGTGAGCGAAGAGGCCGAAAACGGCAACACGGTTAGTGTTTCGCTCACCCAGGTGGCCCTTTCTGATGCCCAACATGCCCTTAATGCCACGCTGCTAACGGGCGACCGACTGGTGGAAAACATCGTTTACGCCACCGAAGGCACACAGATAAAGCGCGTTAATGGCGAACTTACGCTTAAATCAAAAAGCAATACGTATAACGATAACTACGAAGGCGGAAACCAAAACCGCATCGTTAGCTTCAAGCCTTTACACCAAGGACGCGTGGTGCAGGTAGATTTCAGTAAGTTTGATGTGCAATATTCTAGTTCAACGGTTTATGGTGTACGCGCCCATTTCGTGGTTTACGAGGGTGTAGGTACCACTGGACGCAAACTGTGGGAACTTAATTCTACTGCCGACAGACAGCGTGGACCAGGTAAAACGTTGCGTTCGAAATCGCCCGATGGTGCACTCACCATCGTGTTCAACCCCAAAGACTCGCACTATTCGGCCAAAGGCTTCGAGGCTAAGGTGAGCGAATACCAACCCAAGCACATGACTCTAACCGATGTTGTGGTGCAACAGGCCTCAACAGAGGGCGTTGCTCCAGGCGCAAAACAACAACCTCTGCTGCTTGTTAACCTTAAAACCGAGGGCGATTTGCAGCCCATCACCCTGCAATCGCTACTGCTCGACCTTAAAAACTCGATGCCCGCGATGTCGGCTTTGCAGCTGTTTAAACAACCCGCTGCCAACCCTGGCGTTGCGCCAAGCACCGACACGTTAGCCATTGTGCCCCAGTCACTATTGCAAGCGCAACAACACATCGCCCTAACACAGCCACTGACGCTCGACGAAGGCGACAACTGGTTAATGATTTGTGCCGATGTGGCCGCCGAGGCACAAGCTAAAAAGGCCCTCGATGCAGCCCTTTTAAAGGTGAACACCTCGCTGGGCGAAACGCAAGTACAAGCTGGCGACCCCATCGGCGAACGCCTTGTGGAATACGAACGCTCGCTCGTCAAGGGCGATAATGGGCGCATCGATGTACCCGAAAATGCCACTTTCACCCTCTACGACGATGGCGGAAAAGACAAAAATGAAAGCAAAAACTTTGATGGCATCATCACTTTCGTGCCTAAAACGCCTGGAACGATTATCGCCATCAAAGCAAACACATGGACTTTGGCTGCGCCCGACAAGCTTGAAGTGTACTTCGGAACAGCACGAAAAGACAAACCCGACCTTGTTTTCGATAGGTATAAAAAGCTTGAAAAGCTGCTTTCTACTGCGCCCGATGGTGCTATCACCTTGCGCTACACCACGGGTAAGTATGCTGTTTCTGAGGGTTTTGCCCTCGAAGTATCGGCCATTACGCCCCAATCGCTGTCCATTAGTAAGGTGAATGTTACGGCTGTTGCCCCCGAACAGGTGTTTAAGGCACAAGAAAATGTGCCCATGCTGCACGTTGAAGTAACCGTTACAGGCGACAAAGGCCAATTGCAACTCACCCAGATGCGTGCTCCATGGCCATCAACGTCGCCCGTGGCGCAAGCCAATGTTTTTGCAACAGCACTTAATAATGGCTTTGCCACCACCACAAACGTGGGTAGCACCAATGCCAACGATGGTGTTTTTGCCATGAATTACACCATTGAGAAGGCTGGCGAATACCATTTTTGGGTGGCTATGAATGTTGCGCCCACGGCCACTGTTGGTCAAACGCTGAGCGTTGCGCTCACCGATGTAACCGCAAACGCCACTGCTGTGCAGCCAATAACACTTCAAACGGCCTCCACTAACGTGGCACAAGGCATCAGCGGAACCATCAATGTAGGCCCAAGTGCCACATACACCACCATTCAAAGTGCCATCGAACATCTAAAAACGGGTATCGACGGACCAGTTACGCTTAGCATTGAGAAAGGCGAATACAACGAAAGGGTGAACATTCCGCATCTTCCAGGGCTTTCGTCTACCAATACCCTCACCCTTAAAGCGGCTTCGGGCAAACGTGGCGATGTGCATATCTTCCACAATAACTTCACAAAAAATGGTTACGACCCCGACCAAATGGCCAACGATTACGGCGTTGTAACCATCGATGGTGCCACTCACACCACCCTGCAAGCCTTGGAAATAAGCACCCAAGACCCCACTTACCCAGGCGTGGTACACCTTCGTAACAAGAGCCGAAACATCACAATAGACAACTGTTACATACACGCACCACTCTCAACCAGCATCCAACAGAAGGTGACTCTCGTTAATCTCTATGCCAAAAACGAGGCTAACGCCAACAACGACCACTTCTCGCTGCAACATTCGCTACTCGAAGGTGGTTATAATGGTGTGAGATTAGGTGGCACGGGCTTTGTGTCGCTGCCAGCAGAGATAGGCGGACGCATCGTTAACAACGTGCTTCGCAACCAAGGAACAAAGGCTATCTACGTGGCAAGAGAAGTGGATGCACGTGTTGAAGGCAACACCATAGAGAACGAATTGTCTACCCATAAAGACTTTAACGCCATCGACATCGACGCTAAAGGCGATGTTAGGGTTGTTAACAATCGCATTTCGCTCAACACGAAAGAGTATTGCACGGCCCTTTTCGTGCGCAACGTGTCGGGCACTCCCGCTTCTTTGGCCCTCATTGCCAATAATGCGGTGAGCGTTAAGCATGCCGAAAGCAGCTCAAGAAGCTACGGTTCGAAGGTGTTATCACTCAAAGGCGGATCGGAAAACTTGCTCATCGCCCACAACACACTATGCGTGGAGGGTAAAGAAAACGACATCACGGTGGCTGTTATGGGCGCTATGAACGGCAAGGTGCAGATGGTGAACAACATTTTGCAAAACAATGGCAAGGGACTGGTTTACCAAACCACGCGCAAAGAGTTTGTCGACAGTCTTGCACTAAGCCACAACAACCTCTTTACCAATGGCAACCAGCTGGCCAAAGTGCAATCGTCGTTTGCCGACTTTAACGAATGGCGCACGCTCGCAGGCGAGAAATTTGCTTACAACAAGAAGGTGGACTTTGCCACCGACGTGTTGTTACAGCCGCTTACCGAAGACGATTTGCGCCACGGCAAACCTATTAGCACAATCGCAACAGATCTTCTTGGTGTGACACGAAGCGCCTCAACGCCCCTTATTGGTGCTTACGAGCAAGCATGGCAACCCACTCCTACGGGCATAACCACTGCTGCAAACACTTCGGCCAACATTGTTTTGCAGGTTGAAAACGGTGCGTTGAACTTTACCAATGTGCCTCAAGGCGCGCAAATAGAAGTGTTCTCGGTGTCGGGTGCGCTGCTTTCGCGCCATGTGTTACCAGCAAATGCCACCAGCTTACAGGTGCAAGGCCTTCCCAAGGGCGTGTTTATGGTGCGCGTAAGATGGGCCAACGGCCGATGGAGCACCACCATTAAGAAGTAAAAACCCCACACAGCAGTTTGGCTTGCACATGCAAACAAACCTGCATCAACAAATAATCGGAACAATCGAGGCGATGTTTACACCTCGGTTGTTCCGATTTTCGTTATTGGCAATGTGCATTAAGGCTGTTAGGAGCCTGAACAGAAGCCTCGCGCAGCAATCTCACACACAGTCTTGTTGTGCCCAGAGCGCAATGGTTTTGAGTTTAAAATAGTCTATCGACATAAACATAAAACCCTTAAAGGTATTGTCTGTGCCCCACGAGTTTTTCATAATAAAGTAGCGTTTGCCTTGCGAGTCATGCGCCAAGCCCACGATAGCCATGCAATGGTCGTCGGTTGTGCGCAGCGTTTCAAAGGCCATTTGTCTCATTTCTTGGGTTGGAGCAGTGCTATGCTGTGGCAAACGAGCATAACCTTCCACAAAGTCAAATCCCTCTTCGGATGTATCGCCCTCCCAACAAACGGGATGGCCCGCCTTCAACGAGCGTTCGGTGATGGCCACTAGCGTGTCGATGGGGAGGTTATAAAAATAGTCTCGATTAACATTATCGTTCACTTCCAGCACGAAAGCCGAGTTAAAAGGATGGTGAGTAAAGCTTGTTAGCGCCACATACTCATCTTTTCGGCACACGCTTCGTCCAAATTCGCCAAAGGTATATCCAGCGCCATATAGATATTGCGTTTTAGGTAGCGACCCAATTGCATTATCCATGAGGTCGTTAAAGCGTTCGTGCAGACGTGCAAGTCCTTCTCTGTGGGCCATGGTAACCCGGCAAAGGTTGTAGGTTTTATTAACCAGCGAAGCAAAGATGCTGTTGTTTTCCACGTGATAAGTGTCGTAAGCCAGCAGTCCGTGCTGTGCAATAAGTGCCAAAGCGTTGGAAGCCATGCCGCGCAAGTGTTGTGGGCGCGTGCCTCTAGAGAGGTAAGCGTCTTGCATGCGTTGGCGCAAAGCCATGCGAGCCACGTAGGCCACGGAGAGATTTACCGAGTCGCCACGCATGAGATGTTCTGTTTCGATAGTAGCCAGCATACCAAACACCCAGCAAAGCGAGCTTCTTCCTTGGTCTTTCACGGGCGTTGTTTTCAGCTTTAGGTCTATTATAGGGCGCTTAACACTAGCCCTTCGTTCGTCTTTCGTGGTGCAAGCGCTCAGCAATGCCAATGCCACGAGCGTGATAATAATTCTGTTCATGGGGGGCAAAGATACCATTTTTTCGTAACTTTGCAAAAGTAACATAGAATAAATGGATAATAACAAGATAAAAGAATATGAAATAATGGCGCCCGTAGGGTCGCGCGAGAGTCTCGTGGCAGCCATTCAAGCAGGTGCCGACTCAGTGTATTTCGGCATCGGACAGTTAAATATGAGGTCGCATTCGGCCAACCAATTCACCATAGACGACCTTCGCGACATTGCCGCCACCTGTAAAGAGCATGGCATGAAAAGCTATTTAACGGTGAACACCGTTATCTATGGCGAAGACCTTGGCACGATGCACACCATCATCGACGCCGCTAAAGAAGCGCAAGTAACAGCAGTTATCGCCAGCGATGTGGCCGTAATGATGTATTGTAGGCAGGTGGGCGTGGAGGTTCACTTGTCAACGCAGCTTAATATCTCGAACATCGACGCACTAAAGTTTTATGCTCAGTTTGCCGATGTGGCCGTGTTGGCCCGCGAATTAAACATGGAACAGGTGGCCGACATTCATCGACAAATTGCCCAACAACGCATTCTTGGCCCCAATGGCGAACTTGTTCGCATCGAAATGTTTTGCCATGGCGCACTATGTATGGCCGTAAGTGGCAAGTGCTATCTTAGTTTGCACGATGCCAACAGGTCGGCCAACCGTGGCCAATGCGTGCAGTTGTGTCGCCGTTCGTACACCGTTACCGATAAAGAAACGGGTACACAGCTCGACATTGACAACGAATACATCATGAGTCCGAAAGACTTAAAGACGGTGAGATTTATCGACCAAATGATGAATGCCGGCGTTAGGGTGTTTAAAATAGAAGGACGAGCACGCGGACCAGAATATGTTTACACCGTGGTGCGCTGCTATAAAGAGGCTATTGCCAGCGTGTTAGAAGGCACATTTACCGAAGAAAAGAAAGACGAATGGGACGAAAGACTCTCTTCGGTGTTTAATCGCGGCTTCTGGGATGGCTATTATCAAGGCCAAACCCTGGGCGAATGGACCAAACACTACGGCAACAAAGCCACCGAAAAGAAGGTGCTTGTGGGCAAGGTTATCAAACATTTCTCGAAGTTGGGCGTGGCCGAGATTGCCGTTGAGGCTAGTGAACTGCAACTGGGCGACCATGTTTTGATTACTGGAACCACAACGGGCGTGATGTATTTTGATGCTAAAGAGATACGTTACGAACTTAACCCCGTTGAAAAAGCCAACAAAGGCACACGCGTATCGATACCCGTGCCCGACAAGGTGCGACCCAACGACAAGGTGTTTAAGCTTGTAAAAAACGATATAGACAAAGAAAAAACGGCTAAATAAGCGGTTGTTTTAACCTCTTACAAGGCCCTTAAACCCAATAAAACAACTAGCTTTGCTAGAACAAAACTATCACCACAACATGTCAACATCCTCAATAAACGCACTTCAAGAAGAAGTGATTGAAGAGTTTTCGGCATTCGACGACTGGATGGATAAATACCAAATGCTCATTGACTTGGGCAACGAACTCCCTCCTCTCGATGCCAAGTACAAAGTAGAAAGCAACCTTATTGAAGGCTGCCAAAGTCGTGTTTGGCTACAATGCGACCTGCAAGACGGCCTTTTGGTGTTCACTGCCGACAGCGATGCGCTCATCACTAAAGGCATTATTGCCCTGCTTATCAGGGTGCTGAGCAATCACACACCTGCCGAAATTGTGGCATCCAACCTGCATTTTATTGATGCCATCGGCTTGAAAGACCATCTGTCGCCCACGCGCTCAAATGGTTTGCTCTCAATGGTGAAGCAAATTAAGGCCTACGCCTTGGGCTATGCGGCTAAGCAGCAATAAGTTCACGGGCTAGCTTACCGCTCTATGCAGAGGGGCTAAAGGGTTATAACACATGGTCTTTGACTTTACTTTGGCAATGCACCAACCCCCAATACACATCACAACTAGGCTCAACTACCTTGATGTGCCTCATCGCTAGCCCCAAAAAGGGCCGTGCTGGGCTACGTATCACACGCCCAACACGGCCTTTTTTTGTTTCTCCCCTGTGGTTAATATTGCAGCATTGCCACGCTTAAGCACGCTGCTCTAAGTAGTTAAGAGGGGCGGAGGAAGCCACAAAACACCCTTCCTTGTCTTGCAACGCACGGAAAACACCCATAAATGGGCATTAGCCCTCGTAATGTTTTGTAAATATTTCGAACTGAAAATTAACACAAAAACAGCCCTCGCAGCGCACCAATGCCTCATGCGCTCGCATTTATCGGCGTATTTTTAAAGTTTAATAACACATTGATTATCAGTATATTGTACAGAAAAACACAAAAAACACCCCTCTAAATGCCCCGTTTTAGCCGTTTATCGCCCAAAAAATTCGATTTCAATGATTAGCATTCATCCCAACAAGTCGCCGTCTTAAAATACGCCAGAGAAATCGACTAAATGCCATGTTTTTATTTGTTTTTATAGCAGCTTGTCACCAAACAACATGAGTTTACAACATTTTGCTCGTGTAATATGCATGAGTTAGCACTGCATTTTGTAGGAGATAGCACTGCGTTTAGCAAGAGATAGCAAGGCTAACTCGTGCATATTGCAAGGCAAACTCATAGGTTTTACCCACGGCCGAAAACACTTTAGCATGCTATTTAGCATCAAAAAGAAGAGAAAAAAGCGAACTTGAGGCGTCTCAAAAAGGAGAAAAACAAGTTTTTAGAAAGGCAAAACATATAGGTTTTGCAGAAAAGAGCAGAAATTTTGCCATGCTTAGTCACAAAAAATCGGCATTTCGAGGGCTAAAATCGTTGTTTTTAGCCCTTTTTTGCGCTAGAATGGTGGCCAAGAAAACAGCTATTTGTAAAGTATCTTTACCATATTTAACACAATAAAAGCACACAATGAGCACGACAACCCACAGCCCTTCCACCAACAACAGCCCCACACCAAAGCCCCACGCCCTATTGGGCAAAAGGCAAACCCTTAAGAACCCCACTACAACTGGCCCGACTCCACTTGCAACACCACCCGTTCGGTGAGCCTATCCACACCATTGGGCTGGTATTCTTTTTTCAAGCTAGCACCAAAAATCCACGCAAAAGTTTGGTAGAAGCCAGCACGAACAGAACCAAGAAAGGCCTGAATGAGCTGATACGACGACGAACTAGTTTCGCGATACACCAACTTGATGAGCAATTTGCCCTGAGCGTAGGTAAGTTTCTTCATTCGGGGCGTGTATTCGCGTTTGATGTCGGCCTCAACAAGCTTCATATGTTCGTCGCGCGACTTCTTATCGGGCAGCGTTTGGAGGTATTCGTAGGTCTCCACAATAATCTTGTTCACCTCCTTTGCTATGGGCAACACCTTTTTAACGTTATACACCAAACGGTTGTATTCCATGCGTTGTCGCTCGTTTTCAAACGTGAGTTGGGGGTAAACATATACCTTGTTGAGTTCAACATATTGAATGCTGTCGCCCTTATCGAGCACTTTGCCCACCTTCACCATTGGTACAAAAGTGGGATTATCCATATCCACCTCGGTTTCGTTGGGATTGACACGGATATTTCCATCGTTTTGCGCCCATGAACCCAAGGCACAGAGCACCGAAAAGAGCAGGACAATATAGATTCGTTTCATTGTTTTGCGTATTTGTGCAAGTACAAAAATAAGTAATTCTACTTAAATATACACCTACTACACACCTTATTTTCTGTTTTTGCCTTGTTTTACACTTTTTTTGTGTAAGTTTGTGGGTTATGAACGAAAACAAACACATCATCATAGGCTTTGACGCCAAACGCGTGGTGCGCAATGGCACTGGGCTGGGTGCTTATGGTCGCAATCTTGTTAACGACCTTTCGCACCTCTATCCGCACATGCAACTGCTGCTCTATGCACCCGATGCGGGTAGAGAAGCATTGGCCCAACAGGTGAAAAATGCGCCTAACCTGCGCATGGTGTACCCCGTGCGCGCCAAAAATGCATTGCAAAAAGCAGCATGGAGAAGCAAAGGCGTGGTGAACGACTTGTTGAGAGATGGCGTAAAGGTGTTTCACGGCTTGTCGGGCGAACTGCCCAAAGGCGCAAAAAAAGCAGGCATAGACACCGTGGTAACCATTCACGACTTAATTTTTATGCGCCACCCCGAATTCTATCACTGGTGGGATGCGCTGATTTATAAATGGAAATTTCGCCAAACGCTGAAAGAAGCCAACCGCATTATCGCCATTAGCGAATGCACCAAACGCGACATTGTGGAACTGGGACGTTTTCCAGCCAACCGCATTAGCGTGATTTATCAAAGCTGCGACACACGGTTTAGACAGCCCGCAACGGCCGAGAAGCAGCAAGAAGTGGCCCAACGCTATGCCTTGCCCGCACGTTTTGTGCTAAACGTGGGCACCATCGAGGCTCGCAAAAACGTGCTAGTGGCAGCCAAAGCAATGCAAGCGGTTGCACAAGACGTACACCTGGTGATATTGGGAAGACCCACACCTTATTTGAACAAAGTGAAATCGTGGGTTGAAAAACATGGACTGAGCAGCAGGGTGCACTTTCTGCACAATGTACCCAACGAGGATTTGCCCGCCATATACCAGCAAGCCGAGGTGTTTGTTTACCCCTCGCGCTACGAAGGATTTGGCATTCCCATCATCGAAGCCATACAAAGCGGACTGCCCGTGGTGGCTGCAACGGGGTCGTGCCTTGAAGAAGCAGGAGGGCCAGATAGCATATACGTAAATGCCGACGACCATCTAGCCATGGCGAAAGCCATCTGCTCCCTACTGAAAGGCCAACCTGGACGCGATGAAGCGATAGCCAAAAGCATGGCGTATGTGCAACGTTTTGAAAATAAAAACGTGGCGCAGCAGGTGGCACAATGCCTATTGCAAGAGCAAAACAAGGCCCTAACGCCACCCAACAACCACCCTTAACATCACCACGCATGCCCCATGGCCCAACACCGCAACACAAGGGGGAACAAAACAGAAACACAAAACCTGACTACATAAAACATTTATACATCGCTAGGATGTGAAGCAACAGAAAAACAAATGAAGAAATGTATCATCATCGGTAGCGGACTGGGTGGCCTTTCGTGCGGAGTGATTCTCGCGCGAAATGGCTATGAAGTAACCATACTCGAACAAGAAACGCAACCAGGCGGATGCTTACAAAGCTTTGTGCGCAAAGGCGCAAAGTTTGAAACAGGTATGCACTTTATTGGTAGTGCCGAAGAAGGACAAACCTTGCACCCACTCTTACGCTATCTTGGATTGGAAAACCTACCCTTGAGCAGGCTCGACACCAACGGTTATGATGTGGTGTCGATGCCCGAAGGGCGATTTGCCTTTGCCAATGGCCACGAAGCCTTTGTGGAAACGCTAAGCAAGCAGTTTCCTAAGGATAAAGATTCGCTACACCAATATATGGCGCTGGTGGAACGTTTGGCGCAAGCCTCGCCCATAAACGGGCATCAACCCACGACCGAACAAATGCACTTGAAAACCGAATATCAGATGCGCGCCGTGAACGAAGTGATAGAAAGCCTCGTGCCCAACCCCCTTTTGCAACGCGTATTGGTGGGAAACTTGCCCCTCTATGCCGGCGAACACGGCAGAACGCCATTCTCAACCCACGCTTTTATCACCAACTTTTACAACCAAAGCGCTTTTAGACTGGCTGGAGGAAGCGATATCATCGCCCGAAAGCTTATCAAAGGCATTGAAGAAAGGGGCGGAAGGGTGCTTACACGCAAACAGGTGCAACGCATTGTGTGCAACGAAAGTAGGGCAACAGGCGTGGTTACCACTCAAGACGAACACTTTGAAGCCGATTTGGTGATTGCAGCCGTGCACCCAACAACGGTGATGCACATGCTCGACGATGCGAATATGATTAGGCCCGTGTTTAGACAACGCATGCTAAACCTGCCTAATACCACGGGTGTGTTTACGGTTTACCTGAAGTTTAAACCGCAAGCCATGCCCTATCGCAACCACAACTTGTATGGATATGCCAACAACACGCCGTGGAACTGCGAACAATACACAGAAAACGACTGGCCTCGCGGTTTTCTATACGTACACCTTAGCGACCAACAAGCTCCCGAAACTCTGCCCAACAGCCACCAGCAATGGGCTACCTGTGGCGAGATAATGAGCTATATGCGCTACGAAGAGGTGGCACAATGGGCCAACACAAACATCATGAAACGCGGCGAAGCATACGAAAAATTTAAACACGACAGAGCCGAAAGACTAATTAACGCCGTGGAACAACATGCACCAGGACTGCGTGAGAGCATTGATTGCTACTTCACCTCTACCCCACTCACCTACGAACAATATACATCCACAAAAGAAGGAAGTATGTATGGCGTGGCCAAAGACGTGAAACTAGGCTCGGCCTGCCACGTACCAAGTCGCACGCGCATACCCAATCTGCTCTTTGCAGGACAAAATGTAAACTCGCATGGCATGCTGGGCACACTGGTTGGCACGCTTGTTACCTGCGGAGAAGTGCTGGGAGATAAACTAAAATTATGAACAACAACGACATCATCATTATAGGCGGAGGCCTGGGAGGCCTTACCACTGGCGCACTTCTGGCCAAAGAAGGACGCAAAGTTACGGTACTGGAGAAAAACAACATCGTGGGAGGTGGACTGCAAAACTTCACTCGGAAGGGCATTCTCTTTGATACAGGCATGCACATGCTGGGCGGATTTAGACCCGGGCAAACGCTTTACCGCATCTGCCAACACCTGGGCATCATGCAAAAACTTAAGCTGCAAAGTGTGGACAGCGATTGTATGGACGAGATTTACTACGCATCCAGCCACACCACTTATCGCGTGGCCGAGGGTAAAGCAGGCTTTGTGGAGAGTTTTGCCACACATTTTCCCCACCAACGCACACAGCTACAACGCTATGTAGACGCTATTTACGAACTGGCCGACGAGATAGACCTCTTTAATCTTAGACCAACGGGCGACGGCATACCCTTGCATAGCGAACGCTTTATGTGGCCGGCCAACGAGTTTATAGCGCATTACATCGACGACGAGCAGCTGCGCGACGTGCTAGCCTACATGAATCCCATGTACGGAGGCGTATCGGGCCACACGCCAGCCTATGTTCATGCCCTTATCAGCGCACTTTACATCAACGGAACCGACCGCTTTGTGGGTGGCTCACAGCAATTGGCCACGGCCCTTACCGAGGTTATTGAGCACGCTGGCGGAGAAGTGATGGGAGGAGCAGAGGTGGTTCGCATTGCAGTTGACAACCGAACAGTGACACAAGTGCAAACAAAAGACGGACGAACCTTTAGCGCTCCTTATTATATAGCCGCCACACACATGGGCGAAACCTTACAACTGATAGACAAAGGCGCCTTTACACCGGCCTACATCAAGCGTATAAGCAACACGGAAAACTCGTATTCCATCTTCAGCTTGTATGTGAAACTAAAGCCCGAAACATTTGCCTACATCAACCACACATGCTATTATCAGCACGATTACAACCAGGTGTGGAACCTAGGTCAATACCATCGCGAAGATTGGCCATACGGAATGATGTACATGACACCACCTCGCGAACAACAAAACGAATGGGCTACGCACCTTATCATTAATTGTGTGATGCCCTTTTCGGCCGTGGAACAATGGCAAGACACACTAACAGGCCGACGCGGAGAGGCTTACGCCGAATGGAAAGCTTGGCACGAACAACGCATTATCGACCGCATGGAAGAGGTGAAACCAGGCTTTACGCAGTGCATCGAACACATATGGAGCGCTTCGCCACTAACAGTGCGCGACTATTATCATGCACCCCAAGGGGCAATTTATGGATTTGTGAAAGACTGTCACAACCCTCTAGCCACACAAATACCCGTGGCCACAAAGGTGAGCAACCTATTTTTAACGGGACAATGCGTGGGATTGCATGGCATTTGTGGCGTTCCGCTGTCGGCCATCACAACAGCCGAGGCCCTTGTTGGCAAAAACAAGATTATCGAACAGCTGCAAAATATATCTCCCAAATAACCGAAGGGGAAGAATAAGATTAGAGATGAACGTTAGAAAATATCTATTTATACTGCTGCTCATCGTGGCTTTGACTGCACATGCGCAACAACAAGCACCCTTGAAAATATGGACGGGCACAGCCGAACGCGCCTCGAACGTGACGCTAACGCCCTACATCCCCAAGGGCGCAACGGCTAATTGTCCGGCTGTGATTGTGTGTCCTGGTGGCAGCTACCACTGGTTGGACACTCGTACAGAAGGCGAGGGCGTGGCCAAATGGCTCAACAGTCAGGGCATTGCAGCCTTTGTGTTGCGTTATCGGGTTGCAGGCGTGTGGGCCTTTATCAGCCATTATCGGCTGTTTGTTCGCGGAAGACGGCAGCCCGACATGCTTCGCGATGTGCAACGAAGCATTCAACTGGTTCGCGAGGGCGCAACAACATGGAGCATCAACCCCCAAGCGGTGGGCGTTATGGGCTTTTCGGCAGGCGGACATCTAGCCGTTGCCTCGGCCACCTACGCCTCAACCAATTATCTTTCGCCCTTGGGAATCGTGCCAAAGGTGAGCGTAAGACCCGATTTTGTGGCAGCGCTCTATCCCGTTGTTACGCTTACAGACAAGCGTTATGTGCATCGGCGTTCGCGAAAGGGAATCTTAGGCGAATGGGGCAAGTGCAACAAGAAACTGAAAGACTCGCTATCGCTTGAACGACATGTACCCGCTAACTGTCCGCCAGTGTTCATTGTGCACTGCGACGACGATCCAATAGTAAGTCCAGGCAATAGTCGTTTGCTCGACTCGGCACTCACATCACGCCGCATTCCGCACCAATACATACGCTATACCACAGGCGGACACGGTTTTGGAGCAAGCGAAGTGAAGGGCTCGGCGCAATCACGACGCTGGCGCGAAGCCTTTGTTAGCTGGCTTAACAACAGTGCTTTGCCCTTGGTTCGCGACACCGCAGACAGACAAAATAAGAAAATAGAAAAGCTATAAACCACACCTTAAATTGTATAAGGCGTGGACCAAAGCCATGAACACAGGCGGTTGGGGATGGGCATAAACAGTGATACCCTAACCAACCGCCCTTCTTTTTCGGATGACACCTTATTATATATAGCGCTCTCATAGCTGATATATAGGATGAAAGGCAAACAAAGACTGATGTAAAAGAAACATATCGGCCAGCGTAAAGCAGAGATGAAATGGTTGAAATAAAACACATCGGTTGGCGTGTGCTATTGTTCAGCATCATCAATTAACATTCAAAGTCTCACAAAGCGCAAATCCTCCCTTTTATTTTACATGGATTATCCACTTTTTCCTTTTCTCTTTTCTTTAAGCTTTATTTAACGCGAGCGCTGCATTTCACATCATATAAAATGCTTATCTTTGCTTTATCAGAATTAAGAGAGGATAGAAACGTGTTGAGAAATACGCAAGTTTTAAGTTCGTTTTATACGACTACTGAAGTAAAGAGAACAGCATCGCACAAGAGAATTGCCTCACAAAAGCACAAGAGAGTTAGAAACAGGAGCCATGAGGATGATAAAAACGCAGTCGGATGGGGATAACAACAAGATGCGACATACACAAAGGTATCGCAAAACAATGCCCAAAGACGCACAAAACAAGGTGAACACAACCCTTAACACCGCAGTGAGAAATGGCGGTGCACATCCCACGGCTGCATATAAATCACAAACGATGCCGTAAACACGGGTTGAGAAAGCCCAAAACACAGGCCACCGCTGGTAAACTATGCCTATTGAGAGCGGTAAAGGGGCGCCCCCGAAAGGCCTAAACCCATAAACACGTCGCCCAAACCCCGATGTTTGGGAGCAAAACAACACCCAACACATGGTCATGGCCCAATAAAGGCGATGCAAACGAAAAACAAACGGATGCACAACCATTTCTTATGACAGCAACACCAACAGCCCTAACACAACAAAACATGGTGTTTGATAACCCGCCCTGCGATTTCCCTCATAGTCGTAAGCAAGAAATGGTGCACGTTTGTGGCCTGAACACTCAAGAAGAACAGGCCTTACATACGCACTTGGCGCACGTCCGGTTGCCGAGTTGCGCATTTTCTCCTTATTACTTTAACGCCCCGCCCATGATTTAAACCCTCGTGGGCGGTTTTTTTTCGTGTAAACCCTCGTTGTGAAATGTAAACACAAAGTAAAAGCAGGTAAATACTAAAGTAAAAGCAGGTTAATACTAAAACAAACGTGCCAAAAGACAAGAAAACAACGAGAAATAAAAGCAATGCCATAGTGCAATAAAGAGACTCAATTAATAATTTCCTATTGCTAATATTTGTGAAATATAAACACAAATTCAGTCTTTACACACACAGGGTAACAGTATTTTGTATAACTTTGCTTTGTATTACACCTTAATTGTATAACTAAACCCACAACAAAAAGTTATGTACGACGATTTTTCCCTATATATATACTCCACTATTGTTATCTTCATTACAGTGATAATAGCTGTAAAATTAAGTCTCAATGGCAAGCTAAGCGAACTGCTATTCCAAGTAAGATTTATGCAAAAGCGACTTGAAAGCACCACCGAAGAGATAAACAAACTTCGCGAAAAACTATCAGAACAGTTGAACCAAAGCGCTGATATTACTGCCGAAAACAAACAACAAGAACGCAAAGACGCCGCGGAAAAACCCATAACAACGACAAACGAGACCCTTACAGATAACCAAACAATTAAGCATGCTGGCGATGTGACGCAGCCTGATGCCACACCCACCACTGAAACAGAGGTTAAAACGGTGGGCGAACAACAACGCATTGTTTCGCCAATTGCCACTATTGAGGTGCCCGTTGTGCCCGTTGGCGAACAAACAAACGGCTCTGAACCATCGCCATCGCTCACTGAAGACGAGGTGGATAAGCATGAAACCGCCACAAACAACGAAGAAAACGAGGCCGAAAACGAATTAACTGCAGCTGAAAACGCTGAAAACGAAACGGGAAATGAGGCATGCGAAGTGGCTAATGAGGCGGAAGCGCAAAACAATGCCACCGACACGCCAACCCAAAACGAGCCTCAACCCGCCGAAAAACAACCCGAACCAGCTATTGCCTTTGTGCAAGTGGAAAGCGAAGAGATGGGAAACAATACACAACAACCCACCAATTCGGCCCAAGAACAAAAGGTGGAACACGAGCCACAGCACGCAATGACAGGCAAAGAATATCTCGAATCATTGCGCAAAGAGGCCAAAAACAAAGGCTATAACGAAGCCATCGACGACGATAGCGCTGTTTTCAGCCTGTCAGAAGGGTTTAATTTCGAGAAATTTATTGGCGAAAACCTCCTTGGAAAGATAGGTATTTTGGCCTTGGTGCTGGGTATTAGCTTCTTTGTTAAATACGCAATAGACCAAAATTGGATTGGACACACCGCCCGAACAGCCCTAGGCTACATTGCAGGAACATTGCTTATGGGTATTGCTTGGCAATTAAGCAAACGATATAGACCCTTTAGTTCGCTGCTTGCAGGCGGTGGATGTGCGGTGTATTACCTCACAACGGCCATCGCATTCCATTATTACCAAATCTTTACACAGCCTGTAGCCTTTGGCATTATGGTGTGTGTAACCCTCTTTATGGCATGGACAGCCAGCCATTATGGTCGCCGAGAGCTAGCGGTTACAGCCCTTGTGGGTGGATTTTTAGCACCATTCCTCACCGCAACAGGCACAGTAAACCTGCTATTCCTTTACGTTTACATGGCCATTCTCAACCTAGGTTGCCTCTATCTGGCCATAAGAAAGCGTTGGAACGAGCTGCCTTTGATAAGCATTTTTGCCACATACGTGGTGTTACTGATGAGCGTTGACGTATCCAACACCCAACCCTACGCCATCAATGCCTTGTTCTACGCACTGTTTTGGCTTATATTCGCCATCAGTAGTATCACGCTATTGCGTCGTAAAATGTCGCCAGTCTTCACTGGTTTTCACCTCGGTGGTGCTATCTTCAGCAGTATTTTAACCCTCCTTTTGGTGGGATGGCTTAACCAATATGGCAGCAACGACAATGCTTTAACAGCATTGGTTATTGGTATTTTCTATCTAGGTACACACCAATGGATGCGCCAAACCGAGCAATGCGAAGGCGTAGCGCAAAGCGTTTTCTTATCCCTAGGTTTGGCATTTGCCACGATGTCGCTGCCCATGTTCTTCTCTGGGTCAACACTCACCATCTGTTTCTCTGCCGAAATGGTGCTTTTGCTATGGCTATATTGCACCGTTAAGCTTAAACCTTACGGCATTGCGGCAACATTGTCACTGGTAATCACAGCAGTTTGCTTGTTCTTAAACATTGGATTCACCATTCCCGAGGGAGCAGTAGTTACCTCGAAGCCCCATATAGCCGTATTCAATTCGTTCTTTATCAGCGATTTTTTCCGCGCTTTGTGTCTATTTGCCTTTGCTGCAGTGATGGATTACCACAAAGAACACCTCCAAGGGGTTTACAAACCGTGGAATAACATTGTGTATGGCTTAGGTGTTATGGCACTATATCTATGCATTAGCAGCGAACTTCTGTTCTTCACCAACGAAAATATCTATGTTTCATCCATCACCGTCTTGCGTTTAGCAATCATATTGGGCGTAGCTGTGGGCTTTTTGCGTAGATATCCAGCGAGTAAATATGCCTGGCTCTACACCATTTACCTATCGCTGGCCACCTTCTTCATTGTTACCGACGTGTATTATTACGAATATAGCACCGGTGCGTTGTTGGCCATTGGTCTGCAATGGTTGGGCTTCGTCTTCGCCGTTGCACTCTTTGTGGTGTCGGGTCGCAACTATTACAAGCATTGCGAAGCTCCATCCAGCAAGTTCACCGTGTTCTTTAACATTGCTGCCACCTTGCTTTGGATTAGCATGGTGCGCACTTTGCTCATGCAAACAAACATTCAACAGTACAGTGCAGGCCTATCTTTGAGCCTTGCAGCAGCGGGAGCGTTGCAGATGTTGTTGGGAATGCGTCTGCCAAACAAAACCATGCGTCTGCTAAGCATTGGCACTTTTGGCGTTATTATTGTGAAACTAGCACTCTACGACGTATGGTTGATGCCAGCAGTGGGTAGAATTGTGGTGTTTATCATCTTGGGAGCACTATTGTTAGTGGTATCTTTCATGTATCAAAAACTCAAAGATACACTCAACCTTAGTGGCGACAACCAAGCCTCGAAATCCCTTGAAAGCAAGCTAGAACCAACAAACAACAAGCAAGAAGAAAGCCTCGAATAGAGTAAACCTATTGCTTGATAGAAATTATCTGTTTGAAGTTGTCGGCATTGTTAATAACTTTGCAATCGTAAAGAATATAACGAACAAAAGTTTTTAACCACTTATATTATACAATTATGAATATAACAATGCCAACTCTTCCTTATGCAGTTAATGCATTGGAGCCAGTTATTAGCGAGCAAACAATAAACTTCCACTACGGGAAGCATCTTCAAAACTACGTTAACACCCTGAACACACTCGTTCAAGGCACCGAGTTTGAAGGCAAAAGCGTTGAAGACATCGTGAAGACAGCACCCGATGGCCCTATCTTCAACAACGCTGGACAAACACTTAACCATGCACTTTACTTCCTACAATTCAAAGCACCCGTGCAAGGTAACGAGCCAACAGGCAAGATTGCCGAAGCTTTAGTACGCGACTTTGGTAGCTTTGAGAACTTTAAGAAAGAGTTCGCACAAGCTGGTGCAACGCTCTTTGGTTCGGGATGGGCATGGCTTTCACAAGACAAAGATGGTAAATTGGTAATCACCAAAGACTCAAACGCTGGCAATCCACTACGCCAAGGCAACACTCCTTTGTTGGGAAGCGACGTTTGGGAACACGCTTATTACTTGGATTTCCAAAACCGCCGTGTAGACCATTTGGCCGCTTTGTGGGACATTATCGACTGGAACGTAGTTGAAAGCCGTATGAAATAAGCTGTAACAACAGCGCATTCACACGTTAGAGATTTCCAAAACATTTATTAAAAGCATATCAGGTAACGAATGTTGGCCTACGTTGGCAATACGCTTAACAACAATGCGCAAGGCCAACCACACCACCAACAACTAAAAATATTAAACAACATGCAGACTATTATCAATTCATTGCTGCCCGAATTTAACGTTCAGGCTTTCCAAAATGGCGAGTTCAAAACCGTAACAAGCGAAGATGTAAAAGGCAAATGGGCCGTTTTCTTCTTCTATCCAGCTGACTTCACCTTCGTATGTCCCACCGAATTGGTAGACCTTGCTGAGAAATACGAAGAGCTAAAGAAGATGGGTGTAGAGGTTTACTCGGTGAGCTGCGATACTCATTTCGTACACAAAGCATGGCACGATGCATCAGACAGCATCAAGAAGATTAACTACCCCATGCTGGCCGACCCACTCGGAGTGCTCGCTAAAGGCTTCGGCGTATTCATCGAAGAGGCTGGAATGGCTTACCGTGGCACCTTCGTGGTAGACCCAGAAGGCAAAATCAAGATTGCTGAAATTCAAGATAACAGCATCGGCCGTAACGCTGAGGAACTCGTTCGCAAGGTTGCAGCTGCTCAATTCGTAGCTTCTAACCCCGGTGAAGTGTGCCCCGCTAAATGGAAACAAGGCGCTCAAACACTCAAACCCAGCATCGACCTCGTTGGAAAAATCTAATTCCAACATCCTATAAGGCTTTATTCGATAGCGAACAAATCCCTATATATTTTCCCTCGTTGCCCCATATCTCCTCCTTTTAGGAGATGGGGGCAACTTTTTAAAGCCCTAAACGCAAGGCCAAACGCATACGCTATCACCTCAAAACAAACCCTAGAGCTGCCATAAACACTCGTAAGTCTAGGCCAATAAACCCTTAAAGATCCCACCAACATGCTCGATTCAACAATACTAAAACAAGTTAGCGATGTATTTGCTAACTTAGAAAACAACTACACACTTGATGTTCGCACCGATGCCTCACGCACTGAGGCTGCCGAACTAAAAGAGTTTGTAAACGATTTTGTGTCTACGTCGACACACTTGTCGGCTAATTTCACCGACACCAACGACGCACAACTGTCTTTTTCACTTTTGAAAGAAGGACAACCGGTGGGCATTTCCTTCCGTGGCATACCCAACGGACACGAATTTACCTCGCTTCTCTTGGCCGTTCTTAATGCAGATGGCAAAGGCAAAAACCTGCCCGACGAAGCCATCAGCAAGCGAATTGCCAACCTTAAGGGTGATATTAAGCTGCAAACATACGTGTCGTTGACGTGTACCAACTGTCCCGAAGTGGTGCAGGCACTCAACATCATGGCCTTAAAAAACAGTAGGGTAAACAGCGAAATGATTGACGGAGCACTCTTCCAAGATGAAGTGGCACGATTAAACATACAAGCTGTTCCCGCTGTTTTTGCCAACGGACAACTGCTTCACATGGGACGAGGCGACCTAGGCGAACTCCTCGGAAAACTTGAAGACCTTGTTGGCTCTGAAGAAAACGAAAATGCAGAGCCCGTTGAACGACAATTCGACTTGATTGTTGTTGGTGGTGGCCCTGCTGGAGCTGCTGCTGCCATCTACTCGGCACGCAAAGGATTGAAAGTTGCCGTGGTTGCTGGTCGCATTGGAGGCCAAGTTAAAGACACCGTGGGCATTGAAAACCTGGTGTCGGTGCCACAAACAACGGGCGCACAACTGGCCGACGACCTGCGTTCGCACATGAGTCACTACCCCATCGAGCTGTTCGAAAACCGCAAATTAGATAGCGTAGACTTCTCTGCTTCGCCCAAACGCGTTTGCACCAAGGGCGGAGAGGTGTTCATTGCTCCTGCTGTGGTGCTGGCCACTGGCGCCAGTTGGCGACGCCTTAACGTTGACGACGAAGCCAAATACATGGGTAAAGGCGTGCATTTCTGCCCCCACTGCGATGGTCCGTTCTATAAAGGAAAGAATGTAGCCGTTGTTGGAGGTGGCAATTCGGGCATCGAAGCAGCCATCGACCTAGCAGGCATCTGCAACCACGTAACAGTACTTGAGTTTGCCGACACCTTGCGAGCCGACACCGTTTTGCAAGAGAAAGCAGCCACAATGCCCAACATTGAGATATTTAAATCGTCGCAAACCACACAGGTATTAGGCGATGGCAACCACGTAACAGCCATCCGCGTGAAAGACCGCACCAACAACGAAGAACGCGAAATTGCACTTGATGGCATCTTCGTACAAATTGGTTTGGCTGCCAATACCGACCTCTTGCGCGATGCTCTACCACTAAACGAAAGACGAGAAATTGTGGTTGACGCTAATTGCCGCACCTCTATCCCTGGCGTTTACGCCGCAGGCGACTGCACCAATGTGCCTTATAAGCAAATTATTATCGCCATGGGCGAAGGTGCAAAAGCAGCTTTATCGGCTTTCGACGACAGAATTAGGGGCATTATCTAAGGCTTCAACGCAAGCCAACACATTGTTCCACCTCCCTAAACAAACAGGTTGAACAATAGCCCCATCAAGGTTTTTTATCTATATTTTTGTGAATAGAGCGCTCTTGTCTTCGGGTGGGGGCGTTCTTTTTTTAACCTAAAGCGGTCATTAAACCACAATAAAACAAAATCTGTTTAGGTCCTAATGCCCAATTGGCGTTTAATCGAACAAATAAAAAAGCAGCAGCCACAATGCCACAGCAAAGAGAGAACAACAACACAGCCAAGCAAAGCAAACCCCAACACCGCCCCATGATAGTTTATACCTATGTGGCAAGAGAAAATATTCATTGATTTTCGTTGCACGTTTAAAATAAAAAACATATCTTTGCAAAACATAGACGGCACACAGCAATAAGCTTTGCACAACCATTAGCAGCCCTTTGCACTGCCCTATGCAACAAACAAAAAACTGCCACCTAGCCAACCCATGGCCAAAGGCTGCAACCAATAAACATTTAAACCGCTAAACTATGTCTTTTACAAAACTTTGCAACGAGATTTTCAATCAGGCGATACGTGATTACCACGTAACCGATAACATCGACACGCCTATCAATAACCCCTATAAAAGGGAAACGATAGAAAATCGCTTGTATCTAAAATGCTGGATCGACACCGTGCAATGGCATTTTGAAGACATTATACGCGACCCACACATTGACCCGGTGGAGGCGCTGAACCTAAAAAGGCGCATCGACCGCTCTAACCAAGACCGCACCGACTTGGTGGAACAGATTGATAGTTACTTTCGACAGAAGTACACCGATGTGCAAATGCTTCCCGATGCACGACTAAATACAGAAAGTCCTGCATGGGCTATCGACCGTCTTTCTATCCTTGCGCTCAAGATTTATCACATGCAAGAGCAGGTAGAACGTAAAGATGTAGAGGCCGAACATCGCGAAAAATGCGAAGCTAAACTAAATATCTTGCTCGAACAACAAGTTGACCTCTCCGCTGCTATCGACCAATTGCTGGCCGATATCGAGCAGGGACGCATCTACATGAAGGTGTATAGGCAAATGAAAATGTACAACGACCCGGCCACAAACCCCGTGCTGTACAAGAAATAAAGGTTTAACGCTGCTTGCAGCGCATAGACCAACGTGCCAATAATCTCAAAAACTAATACCCGCATCAGTGTGAAGACCGAACATATTCTCATCATCCGCTTCTCGGCCATGGGCGATGTTGCTATGACTGTGCCTGTTGTTCAGGCCTTAGCAAGGCAATATCCACACCTGCGGATTACATTTCTGAGCCGCCCTTTCGCTCGCCCATTCTTCGAAGGGCTAGCGCCCAACGTGGGATTTATGGCGGCCGACATCAAAAACGAGTACAACGGAATACGCGGACTAAATGCGCTCTATAAGCGTATAGCCGCTAAGAATATCACCGCCGTGGCCGATTTGCACGACGTGCTGCGCTCTAGCTACCTGCGGTTCAGGTTTAATCTCGCTCGATATAGGGTGGAACACATCGACAAACACCGCACCCAACGCCAACGACTAGTGGCTACGGCGCATAAGGTGATGAAGCCCTTGCCAACGGCTTTTCAAAACTATGCTGATGTGTTTGCTAAACTGGGCTATCCCGTGAAGCTGGATTTCACGTCCATCTTCTCGCCTCAAGGGGGCAACATCAGGATTCTTCCGCCCGAGATTGGCACCAAAAAAGCTTTCCAAGAGTGGATTGGCGTGGCCCCTTTCGCTGCACATAAGCAGAAGGTTTACCCGCCAGAGATGCTCGAAAAGATGATTACCATGCTCACTAAGGAGCATCCATCGTGTCGCGTGTTCATCTTTGGCAAAGGTCCGCTCGAAGATCCCATCATCAATGGCATCGTTTCGCGCAACCCACAGTGCCTCAACGCATCGGCTGTGCTTAACGGCATCTCGCAAGAACTAGTATTGATGAGCCACCTCGATGTGATGGTAAGCATGGATAGCGCCAATATGCACTTTGCTTCGCTGGTTAACACGCCCGTGGTTAGTATTTGGGGGGCTACACACCCCTACGCTGGATTTATGGGCTGGGGCCAAAACGAGCACAACGCTGTGCAAATTGATTTGGCATGTAGGCCTTGTAGCATCTTTGGCAACAAACCGTGCCTTCGTGGCGACCTTGCTTGTATGCGCAATATATCGCCCGAAATGGTGTACGAACGCGTAAAGCAGGTGTTAAATAAAAAATAGAGACATTAGATAAGGCTGCCTTGGCAAAGCCAATACTTACATTCAAGACAGTCACCAACAAACTATACCGTGGCATAGGCCGAAAGGCTTACCGCCGTTGGTTGTTTTTTTAATCATCAGATGCTGGGTTTATAAGTTCTCTTGCTGGCATACAAATGGTTTTTGGCATTTTAATGCCTACACCACTACTGCCCTCGAACTAACGTTTTGAGCCTCTGCAAGCTGCCCACGGGCAGCCTTTCGCACCCTCACTAACAACAAACCCGCATTGTATATACAATAATCATTATAAACAATTAAAGCGAAAAAAGTATGAAGAAGTACATTTGCGAAACCTGTGGTTGGATTTACGACCCCGAAGTGGGTGATCCCGATAGTGGCATTGAGCCTGGAACAGCATTCGAAGACATTCCCGAAGACTGGCTGTGCCCTGTTTGTGGAGTTGGTAAAGACGATTTCTCAGTAGTAGAAGAATAGAATTTTTCATAAAATTATTATTGAAGTTTAGTTTGGGGGATAAGCCTGCGACAGGTGCTATCCCCCTTTCTTGTGCCTCATTATTTGCTTTTTAGCTGCGTGTTGAGGGGTTGTTAATGTTGATAGCAAGGCAGCACATTGGGCTTAAGACATTATCCCTATCGGATAAAGCAATTAACACTGGCTTTCTAACACTGTGCTTAGGCTTGTTGTTTCATCCACATTCAGCACTGCTTGTATAAATGTTGTGCTTTAGTTTCTCGTTTCGCTCACCATTTTGCTATCAACGAATTGTTAATATGGTAAATATATTTTACAAAACATGTTTTTCTGCCGAACCATTCTAGAGAAAATATACCCTCAAAAACGATGAAAAATGCCCTTTTCTCATAAAAATTGCACCTCACATCAAGCCTTCCACCCTCCCATTTTCTGCATTTACTATGTTTTTGCGTTTCTATTTCGAGAAAAGTTGAGCGTTTTTTACTTCCCAAAAACCACAAAATGCAGGTCGAAAAAACTTCTCTTGCTTTGCTATTTGCACCAAAACACACTGCTATCTCCTACAAAACGCAGTGCTATCTCCTACAAAACGCAAGGCTAACTCGTGCTAAACGCAAGGTAAAATGCAGCAAAACGCAAAGCCGTTTGCTGCAAATAGCACTAAAAGAGGGCAAAAAGTGGTATAAAATGCCCTTTTTAGGGCATTTTTTACGGTTATAGATAAAAAGCTGATTCGTGGTTTAGGCCATTCGCTTAAACCTATTTTTAGCACCAAAAACATGCTAAAAAGGGGGTGTTTTGCGCCTTATAGCACGCAAACACCTAGAAATCAAATGGTTACAAACTTTAAAAATACGCACGTTTTTTGCACCGTTGCCCACATTTTCTGCGCGAAGGGCACTTATAATGTTAAATTTAGGTGGAAATATTTTACAATTTCGCAAAACCATTACGCACACTTGTTTCTCAAAAAGCGTTGCAATGAGCCCCAGATAATGGTTGCGCCAGAAAAGAAAGGTTATTAATTGACCTCTAATTCTTTTTCGTACATATGCCTAAAGTGCTTTGCCAGTTCGCGCGGTGTAACCTCTTCGCCAAACTGCGCTAAGGGAGTACGGCGCAAAATGGTCACTACGATGTCGCCCGGCGACAATGTTCGGGCGCGCTTATTAAGCACATGCCCCGTGCCATAGAGCAACACAGGCACTATATCCAGCCCAAAGCGTTGCGCCAAATAGAACGCCCCTTGATGAAATCGCTGCACCTTAAGCGATGCCGAGCGCGTGCCTTCGGGAAACAACATCACGCTATAGCCTCTCTTCACAAGCTTGGCCATTCGCTCTTGATTATCTTCGATGTTGCGCGTAACGGGCAAAAATTCGGCCAAACGTATGGCCACGGCATACAAGGGGTTGTACCACACCCAGCGTTTGGTAACAATCACCATGCGCGGCGTTAGGGCTAGGATGCAAAGCAAGTCTAAATGACTCTGATGATTGCTGATAATAATGGAGGGTTTGTTAAAATCTTCGCCATGAGGATTGTCAAAACGTATGTGCACACCAGGCAGAAGGCGCAGCAACAGGCGTGCAATGCGCTGAATTAAACCATGAAAGCGCAAGCGTTCGGCTTCGCTTACGCGGTGCGAAAGAAAATAAACCAGCATGGCAATCTGCCCAAAAAACATCAGCACAAAGAGCAATGCCACCACCACAGCCGTGGCAAGCACACGCAAAATCTTACGCGGAATGGCGTAAACAAAAGTGAGAAAGGTGAGCAACGTGTTGAGAACGCTGATGCGCGCAAAGTCGGCAGTTGGTCTAAAGTGGCTCACGCGCTCTTCGCGTGGTGGATAATGCACGTTGATGGGTATCGAAATGGTGGGCACATTGTGCCAAGCTGCAAACACCATTAAAGCCAATTCGCTCTCATATCTATTTGTTACCATTGGCAACCATCGCAGCAAGCGCAGCGGATAGGCACGAAAACCCGTTTGCGTGTCGGGCAATCGTCGGCCCGTTTGCACCGCAAACCAAAAGTTGCTAAACCTATTAGCAAACTTGCTCTGGCCATTCATATTGCGATTATTATCGGCCGAGAACTTATCTGCATCAAAACGATTGCCCACCACAATGGCGTTGGGCGCTTGCTTTATGGCTTTGAAAAACAAAGGTAGGTCGGCAGGCGCGTGTTGTCCATCGGCATCGATGGTAATGGCATGCGTATAGCCCATTTGTTGTGCCTTTTTAAAGGCGCTAAGCAAGGCCGCGCCCTTGCCCCGGTTACGATTATGGGTAACCACATTGATATGTGGAAAGCTTTCGGCCAACAATTTATCTGTGCCATCGGTGCAGCCATCGTTCACCACAATGATGTTTGGCGTGTATTGCGCCACACCCTTCACCACCGAAGCAAGCGTAGAAGCATTGTTGTAGGTGGGTATCACCACGCAAATGCGCCAGTTATTCATACACCAACGACAGCTTGGCAAACACCTGTTCGCCGTTTTTCACTTCGGCCTTCACCGCATATTCTTGGCCATCGTTCTTAATATTGAGAACAAATGTGGGGCAAGGCGTGTTCTGTGGTGTTATTGGTGCCAGATATTTCACATTCTTGGCGCAAGCAAGTTGCAAGCATTTGCCCGTGGTTTCTTTTACCATTTCGGCCACCATTTGCAGCGTACAAGCGCCAGGAGTGATGGCATTTCCAGGGAAATGTGCAGCATAGATTTCGTGATTGGCATTAAGTTTCACCTCAAACACGTGGTTATCGGCATCGTGTGTGGCGTTGCAGATGGTGTAAAAATTATCTTTCAGTGTCATCTTCTGTAGGTTTAAGGGGTTTGAAGCGGTAGGTGATATGGCGTTTTTTGTTTTCAAATGTGAGCGAATCTTGTTTCACCAGTTGCGGAACAATCTGTTGCAGGTCGGCACGAAGCACACGCCGCACATACCATTTATTAAGCATGGGCACGAGATTATGCAGTTTCACCTTACCGTTGGGCATGCAAACAAAGTCAACCATCTTCAAACCAAACTCGTTAAGGATGGTACCTCGCGGTTGTTGGTCGATGGTGTCGATGATGCAAAGGCCAGTGATGCCAGCCTTTTTAAAACTCAACTCCACGCTCCAGCGTCGGCCTTGAGCCGACACCGACACGAGCGAAAGCCAAGTAAGAACAAATGAAAGAATGATAATGCGCATTGTTTAAGAGATGTGTTAAGGGGTTAGAAGCGAGTAAAGAGCGCTCGGTAGCAGGCTATTTCGGCCACCTATGCCACCCACCACAGCAAAGCAGCCATAGAACAAAGTACTAGGCATATTATATTTTAAACTCATCGTCGCTCACAACAGCGTTTTTCTTCACCTGTTGCAGTTCGATACGCGTGTTGTCGCCACCCTTTTCGCGCATTTCTACCGATGTAGCAATGAGCTGTTTGCTGTCGAAGGTGATAACAAGCAAGCTAAACATCTGCTTCATCTCTTTCTTTAGCGGAGTGAGTTGAGCAATCCATTTATCGCCATCCTGAAACATTTGCGTTTTAAAACGCTGTTTGTCGGTGAGGCATTCGCCCGTAACACTACTGAGCATAATGCCCGTAATCTCGCGAAACACCTTGCTTTTTGCGGCGTCTATCACGTCTTTGCGTTGCGAACTCTTCAACATCACCTTCGTGCCATTAAGAATAAAGGTGTATTGATAGGGCGAAGTGTACTGCCAACGCAACTTTGAAGGCTGACTGTAACACATTCTTCCCTTCGAAATCATCTTCTGACTCAACATCTTGAGCGTTTTAGTCTGGGTAAACGAGCACTGCAAACTCTTAGTTTTTTGTGCCACTTCGCCCACCTTTTGCATCATTTGGGCAGCCGTTGCGTCGTTTACAGCCGTTTGCGCACGCCCCAAAAGTGGCATGCAGAGCAATGTTATAAGGGTTAATAAATATTTCATATCACGTTTATTTAAAGTGAAACACTCGCTATAATTCTAAGCCTTAGGGCATACTCACCAACACCACGCCCACCATAATGAGCGCCACACCCACCCAACGTATTAAGGGCACGGCCTCGTGAAAGATAAACACGGCCGCAAGCATGCCCATTACGTAGCTAAGACTTATCAAAGGATAGGCCTGACTAAGCGGGAAATGCTTCACGATATACATCCATAACACAGACGAGAGCGCAAAACACAAACCGCAAAGGGCAAACCATACGCAGGTGAAGGCACGAGAAAAGAAGGCCCACGACCACGAGAAGACGCCCAGTTGCTGCAAAGACACCTTCAATGTAACCTGCCCCAAAGCTAGCAAGGCCGATTGCACTAGGGCTAATGCAAGCAAGCGCAACATAACTTCTGAAGGTCATCGAGCGAATGGAGCGTGCAAACTGCTCCTTCGGGCTCATTGGTTAATACAAACGACACCGCTTTTTGGTCGGCTTCATCGTGCAATCCCACCAGCGCCGAGTTTAAATCGCCCAGCGCTATTTGCAACCAAGCGTCGGTAAGTGCACTTTCGAGCGAGCGTTGGCCATGCGCATAGGTGCTGTTATAGCTGTGGCAATGGGTGTGAATGGCAATAAGACTGCTAATGGTGTTGTGTGTTGAATGGATAAAGTTGGTGGGTTTAAGACTTCCTTCTCCATCGGTGGCCAGTTCGGTGAGAAACTTTTCGGTTTCCACTACGCAGCCCATAGCCGTGCCCGTGATGATGGCTTGCGGCTGTTGGATACCCGAACGCTGCAAGGCCACCAGCGAAGTGAGCAGTGCTCGCTTAAGCACACCACTCAATCTACGTGCCACCAACGGTGGAATTCTAGGCAATTCGGCCTCGGGAATGTCGCCAAAGGTCACCATTGTTTTTACATATACGGGGCGCAAAGGCTGTTGTGACCAGGGCTTAGAGCTTGCCGAAAGAGCAGAAAACACCAGCGAGGTGTCGTTTCCGCCAAAGCCAAACGAATTGCAAAGCACATGTTGGAGTTGCTGTTGGCGTAGCGTCTTAGCCACGGGCACAATGCCTTTATCCATGGCGTGGTGCCAATTAAGATTGCTAGGAATAAAGCCGTGGCGCATGGCTAGCAAGCAAATAACAGCCTCAATGCTACCCGAAGCGCTCGTGGTGTGACCAGTGCGCGACTTGGTTGACGACACGGGAGGCATTGTTTCGCCAAAAACGCGGTGCAAAGCCTCGCTTTCGCTAGCGTCGTTGTTGGGTGTTCCCGTGCCATGCGCGTTAACATATTGTATATCGGCAGGCTTTAGGCCAGCTCTTTGCAATGCTTGGCGCATAGAAAGCACGGCACCAATGCCATCATCCGACGAGGCTGTTTGGTGAAAAGCGTCGCAGGCATTGCCCCATCCGCTTAGTTGGGCCATTGCTTTTGCCCCGCGTTGAGCAGCATGTTCGGCCGTCTCTAGCACCACAAAAGCAGCTCCCTCGCCCAGGTTTAAACCTGCACGCGTGGCGTCGAAGGGTCTACAAGGTTCGCCATCGAGTATCATCAACGAACGAAAACCATTGAAATGAAAACGCGAGAGACACTCTGTGCCTCCCACAACCACTTGTTTAAATCGGCCCGAACGCAGCAGGTTGACACCCAAAATAAATGCATTAGCAGCCGACGAACACGCCGTGCTGCATGTTGTTACAAAGCCGAAGCGGCCCACATGCTGAGCCATATCCTCGGTAGAACGGCCACAATCGCCCAGCGCCACATGGTCATTGCGAGGGTCGAAACGTTGTTCGGCACAGTCCATATCGGCCACCGTGGTGCCCGACACCAATGCCACGCCCTCCAATTCATCGTCTTTGATACCCGCCATAGCCAAAGCTTCGCGCAAAGCCAGCGTGCCAAGGAGCATTGTACGCGACGTATTGTCGGTTGATACAATGCCCAATCGTTGGGCCAACTGCTCGTTAGAAAGCTTTACTTCGCCCACAGGCATCTGCCGATGTTGGGTTTGCAAGAAGTTAACAGGCGCTATGCCGCTAACATCTTCAAGCAAAGCGTTAGCCACTTCGGATGTATTCGTGCCGATGGCCGATACAATTCCCGTCCCAGTAACAACAATCATTTGGTGCGATTTTTCTCAATATACTCGGCCATGGTGTTCACCGAAGCCAAGATTTCTTTTCCATCAGCGGGGTTACTAAGGCGAATGCCATATTGTTTTTCCATCAACACGATGAGTTCAAGGGCATCGATAGAGTCCAAACCCAGTCCGTCGCCAAACAAAGGTGCTGCATCGTCGATGTCTGCGGGGCTCATATCTTCAAGCGATAGAGCCTCGATTATTTGCTTCTTAAGGATTTCTTTCAGTTCTTCCATTTTGTGTTACCGTTATATTAGTGGCGCATGGATTGTGTTATGCGCCTGATGTTTTATGTTGATTATTTGTATTTACAGGTCTCTTACCACCTCATATAATTGGGCGTGAGCTGCAAAATGGTTGTCGTCTTCGTATTCCAACCATCCTCCCAACACGTGTGTGGCCTCTTTATCCATAGCAGCAGTGTGCAACAGCGTGCTAATTTGTGCCTCATCTTGTTGCGATGCGATGAAGAAAGCCGTTTCGCCATGCACCTCGTGGCGTATAGCCAGTTCGCCCGTTGCTATATTGGGCAGCGTATAAACAAAGTGAGCAGGCGAAGGAAAGAAGTTATCGGGGTTGGAAATGGTGTCTTGATACTTCACATCACTTGCCAGCGACCCGCTTTTGCCTACGAAGACGATGGCCGTATTATCCTCCAACGCCAGTGTAGGTAAGGAGTCTGTGCCCTTAACCATGAGTTCGCCCACGGCGAAAGCCAGTCGGCTAAGTCCGTCCATCTTATAAAACTTGGGGTAATCGTTGGCCCATTGTTTATAAATGGCTGTTAGTAGGGTTCCGTTGGCGTTGTCTATGTTCAGGTCATTGCCGTCGATGGCAGCCCCATTGGGGGTGATATCCACCTTTCTCAGAGGCATAAGACTGGGCTTTGCGCCCTGTTGGTTGTGTTCGTTGTGGGCATTGCCATCGCCATCGGCCCATTTCCATCGCATGGCCACATTGCATCCGCCGAAGCCCGACAGCATTTTAACAAACGAAGATTTGCTGCTTGCCTGTCGTTGTGCACTGATGAGCAGCGGTTTGCTTACGCCCATCTCGCTAAATCCAGCGGTGGGCAACACCGTTTGGGCCTCAACGGCCATCATCGAGAGAATGGTTTCGAGCACGCCAGCAGCGCCCATCGTGTGCCCGTAGATGCCTTTAAGAGCGTTAACGGGCACATCTTGCAGTTCTGCACGGTGCAAAGCCTTGGCCTCCATCTCGTCGTTATAAGGAGTGGCAGTGCCATGTGCACTCACAAAAGCCAGCTCTTGAGCCTCGTTAGTGCCCATTGCAGCCAAGGCTCGATAACATCCTTCGCCCTTTTTCGACGGACTAGAGATGTGATAAGCATCGTTTCTAACGGCTCCGCCTTCGATGTGCCATGCCTTATTGCAGGTTTTGCCAGCGGATAATATCATTGTTGTCGCTGCTTCGCCAAGGTTCAGTCCGTCGCGATAGAGGTCGAACGGCTTGCAAGGGGCTTGCGAAAAGGCATGAAACGACTGAAAACCCGAAACGATGAAGGCCGATTGCACATCGCAACCGCACACCACCACTTGACGATAACGCCCCATTTGCAACAAACGATGGCCAAAGAGCAGCGCATGAGCGCCCGAAATACAGGCATTGCACATCACATGTGGCGCATTGGGATTGCCCAAAACACGCGCAATGGTATTGGCCGACTGTCCTATGAGTGTGCGTTGGCGTGGTATGTGTGGCTGATTATTGTCGGAAAGCAATTCTACATTGCCCTTGGTGGTGGCAATAACAATGCCCACATCGCTGCTATTGAGGTTTACATCGGCCTGTTGTGCCGCCTGTTTCACCGACAGCACCACGAGCATCTCAAACCTAGAGAGGGGCAACCCCACATCTCCCACATAGCTATTGAAGCGTTGTTCCACGGCGTTATCGTCGAAGAGCGACGCCACAAAGCTTTGTTTAAGCTGCCATTTGCCCTCGTGGGTTTGCAGTTTGTGGTGTCCTTCCAGCACGGCTGCGATATTTTCGTCGCTAGTCCAGCCCAAAGGCGAGGATATGTTGTGTGCAATGCAATGCGTCATCTTATTGATATGATAGGTAAGCGATGTGTTTATGCGAAGCATTTAGCTCCATTTGCGAGACCCAAAAGTGTTTTGTGAGTCACATATAATAGCACAGCGCCATCTATTTCACCTATTATTTTACTCGATAGTCCTTACAAATTAGATATAATTACACCAGTTTCCAGCGTTCTTGCCACGCTTGATAAAATGCCGGTCGATACCATTCAAGTTGGTATTGCTTGTTCATAAAAGCCTGAACACTATGTCCAGTGGCCATCAAAGCATTATCTTCGCTTCGTCTAATTTCGTAATCAAAAATAATTTTGGCAGCTTCGGTGGGCACATAGCTAATATCCACCCTGCATTTCATGCCGTAAACGATGGGTTGACGATACTTAAACGTCAGTTCAACAAGCGGTGCAAAGTATCCATTATCGGCTATGGTGAGGTATTCCAAACCATATTTAGCACCGAAAGCTTCGCGTGCATCCTCGAAGTAAAGGGCATAAGAACCATGCCAAACCACGTTCATCGAGTCTACTTCGCTAAACCTTATCTCTATTTCTTTGGATGCTTGAAGGGTCATTTTTTCTTTTTTTAGAAGTAAGTAATAGGGTTGTAAATAATTAGCAGCTAAGCTTATGCCAGTGAAAACTTGGAATTGTGAGCTGTATTTGTAGTGGATTATTGAGCTTATGGATTGAAAAAGTGACACACACCAACATAACTGTCCACCAATCTCCTAGCCACATACTACTTTACTACCAGCTACATACTACTTTACTACTAGCCAGATACTACTTTACTACCAGCTACATACTACTTTATTACTAGCCACATACTACCTTACTACTAGCTACATACTACTTTACTACTAGCCAGATACTACTTTACTACCAGCTACATACTACCTTACTACTAGCCACATACTACTTTACTACCAGCTACATACTACCTTACTACTAGCCAGATACTACTTTACTACCAGCTACATACTACCTTACTACTAGCCACATACTACTTTACTACTAGCCAGATACTACTTTACTACCAGCTACATACTACTTTACTATCAGCTACATACTACTTTACTCCTTTACTACATTTTCTATCAACGCAATTTTAATTTCGGTTGTAGCCATCGTTTGTCCCTCGCATTCCACGATGGCAGAGGCCAAAGTCATGCCCATCACGTTTTCTTCTACGCGAATAGTGGTTTTGAGTTGTTGGCCAACACGGGGCAAACGCATTACACGGAAGTTACGTATAGCACCGATAAAGCCCAGTTGCACCCCTCGTTTCAGCACATACTTGTTGTAAAAGCCTTGGCGTGCAGCGCATGTTTGTGCGATATTCTCCACCAATCCCTCAGCCGAGAGACAACCATCGTTGGTAAAAATGCCATCTTCGGGCACGGTATAGCCACAAGTAGTGGTGTCGTTGTCAAATCCCAGCAAGCAATCCACCATCACAAACGGGGGCTGTTGGGGCAACAAGTCGCGCACATTCACTGCTTCGGGTTTTGGCATGTGGTTGTTGTCCATATATTAAAGAAGTTAAACCATTGTTCAGGATATTGTCTAACCACGTTCTCCAGTTCGTTAGCATAGGCCTGAGCCAGCAAGGCGATGCGTTCTTTTCGCGGTAAATGTGCTTCAGGCATGGGCAACCGCTTCACCACAGCGTGATAACTACGCGTGCCAGTTTTCACCACTAGCACCACCAATGTGGGCACATCGCGTTGAATAACGGTGGCAAACGGCCCCATAGGGAAAAGCGCTTCGGCGCCAAAGAAGTTGCAAGGCACAGCTTTTTCCGAACCAAAACGCCTGTCGGCCGTCATACTTAGAATCTGTCCTGTGGTAAGCGCCTCGTTAATAGCAAAGAGATGGTTCATGCCATTGCCCACGGGCACCATTCGGATATTGGTTTTTCCAAACTGCTCTTGCCTGTTTTCCATCACCGTTTGTGTTTCTTGACCAAACACCAACATGTAGATGCACTTGCTTTTTGCCACCAAGGTGTATCCGCCCATCTCGTAGTTGCCCACATGTGCGCTAAGCATAGCAAAGGCATCAGGGCCTTTTTCCAGTTCGTTATACAGCTCTAGGTTTTCGGTAGTGATGCGAAACGTTTTGCCTGCATAACGAGCAAAACGGTCTATCATTACCTGTCCGAAGCGGTAATGATTTTTATAACACCACCAAAACGACTTACATGTGCCCCATCCCATGCGCTGGCGATAGAACCCATAGCTAGCTTTAAAGCCCTTACCGAAAAGCATATAGAACGGCACAACCACCGCCACACCCATATAATAGATGTGAAGCGAGAGGAAGCGAAAGCAGTTTATGAGCTGCTGTTGCATCCATCGGTTACCGTCTGTTCGTCCTTGCCATTCCATATCAGCCCTACGGAGATAGCCTTTAGGCGTTGTTCACTTTGCTTTCTATATAGTCGCAGAATTGTCCCAGTGTTGTAATACCAGCCATTTCTTCGGGTTTAATCTTAAAACCGAACTTCTTTTCCACGATAACCACAATGTCAACGAAGTCTAAGCTGTCGATACCTAGGTCGTCTTTGAGCTTTCCTTCGGGAACAATTTTTTCTTCATCAATTTCCAAATCTTCGATAAGGAATTCTCTTACTTTCTCTTCGATTTCTTGTCTTGACATATTCATTTGTATATAATAGTTGTTCGTTAATATAATAATTTAAATGTTGTTGCTATTGTTGTGTGGGGTTTTAGGGTTTCATCACTTCCAAGATGCTGTGTCCTCGGCCCACTCCGTCGTGTGTATGCACCACCTTCAGCCCGGCTTTTTCAATTAGTCTAGCCATATCTTCGCTGTGATACATTTTCGAATTGCCATTGGCCAAGGCTGTAAAGTACACACTGGTCATGGTTAGGCACAGAGCAGTGGTTTCGTAACGTTGCCTATCCCAGAACGTTTCCATGATAAACAGCCTTGTTTGAGGGTTCATCACGGCAGCCGCCTTTTGCAGAATGGCCACGATTTGCGCTTCAGAGAAGCAGTCAAGAAACTGACTCATCCATATCACGTCCCATTCACCTTGTGGCAGTTTGGTGTTTTCGTCTAGCATATTAGCAGGATAATCGCCAATGCGTTCGGCCCCAGGCTTGCCTTGAATGTTGTTGCGCATCATGCCAATTTGGCCAGGAAGGTCAACGATTGTAACCTGCACGTTGTTAGAATGGTTAACACATTTCAAAGCAAAGCGGCCTGTATTGCCACCCACGTCCATGAGTTGTTGTGGATTATGAGCGAAAACGATTTTCAAAGCCTCGTCGAACGAGTGGTCACTATAAAAGTGGTCGAATCCAAACCAGCTTTTTTGCACGTCTTCGGGTAGTTGAGAAAGGCCCTCATAAATTGTTGGCCACGAGCCTAAGGTTTTGAGTCCTTCGGGTTTTTCGTTTTTCAACGCCTCTTCAAGATAGAACAATCCGCGATAGTTAACATCGTGATTGAAGTCCATATTCACACGCGTAGAATCGTCGGTGAGCAGAAACCAGCCCGTTTTCGAGAGCGAGAAGCGGCCTGTTTCTTCGTCAACCAGCACAGTTCCTATCGACAACGAGGCCTCAACCAATATTTTAATGGTGTAAGCCGATAGTTTGGTGCGCTCCACTAGTTCGTCTTGCGTTAGTCCGTCTTGGTTATCACGCAGCAAATCAAGAATACCGAACTTCACCATTAGACGCGAAACTTGGAACACCATGGGTGCCCACGCGATGAATTGTGCTAAACGTTGCGCCTCGCCAGCCGACATGTGTTCTTGGCAATACTTCTTAGATAATGCGGGAAAGAGATGCATAATATTGTTATTTAGTTAACAGGTTTCTTAGTTTTGAGGTTAACAAGGGGGGTTAGAGCCATTGGGCAGCAAGCCAGTGCCTAGCTTTCATGCTGTGTGCGACGGCCCTTTGGCAGTATATTTAAAGGTGTGCGAATGAGCTTTACACCTATATAATAGGCTCAAGGCGTAGCCAATGCACGCCCAGAGCCAAAATATAGAGTTATTTTTTCTTGCAAGCCTTCTTCAAACACTTCACCGAGCGCGCGGCCAGTTTATAGAAGATGTTTGCCAGTCGTTTTGATTCGGTGTATTGGCTACCGCTGGACACATCTTCAACCTGCAGTTTCGATACCTCTTTATTGCCTTCGTAAATCAGCACATCGCAGTTTAAGTGAGCATCACCCGAACCAAACCCAATCACCACAGCCAGTGCAGCGATACCTAGATGCAGTTTTTTCATCTTCACAACAAGGCGCAGCGGTGTGGCATCAGCTTTATCGGCAGTGGCCTGCAGCGCCCCTTTGTTAGATGCATTCCATTTTTCGGCAAACTGGTTCAAGCACAAATCCATGTCGTTTTTCCAGTCGTCTACATTTTTCTCGCCCTTATCTTTAAGATATTGCATGTAGGGTTTGCCCTCAATCATGAGGTCGTTGTAGTCAAGTTCCACCACACACGTGCGTTTATCGTTAACGATGCAGGCGTCGCCCTTTTGAAAAATCACTTCGCTATCGGCCATTGCCTTCGATGTCAAGGCCAACATGGCCAGCGCCATTAAAAGATGTTTCATATTGATTATCTATTGTTTAGTGTCACTATTGAGCGCCTTAGGCACTTACATAGCAGATATTTTGCTTGGCTAAAAACCTAGTGTTCTATTATTTTTTAATCACCAGAGCGCTGTTTGTGCCGCCAAAGCCAAACGAATTGCTCAACACGGTGTTAACCTGTGTGTCGATGCGGTGAGTGGCGAGGCGCAGTTTCTCCGAGTATTCGTCGGGATTTTCAAAGTTGATATTAGGAGCTACAAATCCGCCTTGCATCATCAAGATGGAGTAAACCACCTCGCTAGCGCCAGCCATCCAGCATTCGTGTCCCGTCATTCCTTTAGTAGAGCTAATCCAGGGCATGTGTTGGCCAAACAAGCGGTCGAGTGCCAGCGCCTCAAACATATCGCCTTGCGGTGTGGATGTGGCATGAGCGTTAACATAATCAATATCGGCTGGCGAGAGGTTAGCATCTGTTAGGGCGCGAGTCATGGCTCTAACCGAGCCTTCATCGCTGGGTTGTGATATGCCACCGCCATTGCTTGAGAAGCCATAGCCCACCACTTCGCACAAGATATTGGCGCCACGCGCCACGGCATGGTCGTAATCTTCGAGCACCAAAGCAGCAGCACCGCCACTGGGGATAAGTCCATCGCGGTCGCGATCGAAGGGTCTTGAGGCCCGTTGTGGGTCGTCCATGCGCATAGAGAAAGCACCCAAGGCATCAAAAGTGGCCATCGAATACACGTTCACCTCTTGTGCACCGCCGCACAACACCATTTCTTGCAGGCCTTGTTTAATCATCATATAGCCCAAACCCACCGAGTGACTACCGCTTGCACATGCCGCGCTAACGGTGAAATTGATGCCTCTAAGGTGGAAAATGGTGCTTAGGTTCATCGTAACCGTTGAGTTCATGGCTTGGAAAATGTATCCCGAACCCAGCAATTGCGAGTCGTGTTTCTCGTTCATAATTGCAGCAGCCTCGATAACTGGCGTTGAAGAAGAGTCGTTTCCGAAGATACATCCCACCTCGTTAGCCAACAAATATTCATCGTCTACGCCTGCCATGCCAAACGCTTCACGACTAGCCATGAAGGCATATTCGCCCTCTTCGGGTAGTCCCACGCGCAAACGGCGGTCGAGCAAGCCCTTCAACACGGGTCGTTCCACGATGCCTGTTAGTGCGCTTTGGTATCCGTAGGTAAGTCGAGCCTCATCAATGCCAATGCCCGATTGGCCAGCACGCAATGCGGCTGTTGTCTCTTCGGTGTTTTTTCCCAAGCATCCCCAAACGCCGATGCCTGTTATTGCTACTCTTTTTTGCATTTTATATTATATTAAAGAAAGCCTCATCCCAACGTCTCTTCAAAGAGAGGGCCGTGTAATGTGCCTTGTTTATTCATATTGTGTCGTCATCACTTTCCCCTTACATAGGGAAGCCTTTCACTTTAAACGTTTTAGAGGAAACATCTCAACATATTGCCGCCAATGCTTAAATAGGCTAATCACTCTCCTCTCCCCTTGGAGAGGGGGCGGGGAGTGAGGTCTTTTACAATCCTCCCGTAATGGCGATGGCTTCACCAGTGATGTAAGCCGCTCCATCCGATGCCAAGAAGGCCACCAATGCAGCCACCTCTTCGGCCTTACCAAAGCGTTTCATGGGCACCAATTTTTTCAGTTCGTCTTGGTTTAGGTCGCCCGTCATATCGCTTTCTATAAAACCTGGTGCCACGGCATTCACCGTAACCTTGCGTGCAGCCACCTCTTGAGCCAATGCTTTTGTAGCTCCGATAAGTGCAGCCTTAGCGGCCGAATAGTTTACTTGGCCAGCCATACCCTTCAATCCCGACACAGACGAGATGTTAATCACACGTCCATGGCGGTGGGTAATCATATCTTTGAGCAAGCGACGTGTAAGGTGGAAAAATCCGTTGAGCGATGTATTCACCACGCTTTCCCACTCATCGTTTTGCATAAACACCATCAGGTTGTCGCGCCTAATACCAGCATTGTTTACCAACACATCAATATAGTCGTCGGGATGGCGCTGTTGCCAATCGGCTACAGCCTGTTCGATGGCCTCGGGTTGAGCCACATCAAACTGCAATAGCTCTGCATTACCGCCCTCGGCAACAATTTGTTCAAGTGTTTGTTGTGCAGCCTCGTGGTTGTTAAGGTAGTTAATCACCACGGCATAGCCCTCTTGGGCCATCTTGATAGCTATAGCTCGCCCTATTCCGCGCGATGCCCCTGTTATCAAAGCGTATTTCATTTAGCCTTACTTTTCAAATTATTAGTCTAACCAATAGGTTTCTATTTAGCTTGCAAAGTTAAGTATATTTTTGCGAAATACTATACTATTTGATTATTATATTAGGTGTGGAGCTCATAATTTAGGTGAATTAGAAGTGGCTTAGCAAACCCTATCCACCCATTGTTTTTGTCCTTGAGGCAAGATTTATTTGTTGGGGATAGTGTGTTTCAACTCAAATCAGCCTAACACCGAATTGAGTTGAAATGCAGAAAAGTAAAAGCAGCGAAACCATTTACACGGCTTTTTAAACAGCATCTGTAGGGTTATGCGCGGTACAAAATAGCTTGTAGTGACGCTACAAGCTATCTTGTACTTTCTTATTGCCACAAAATGGTAGAGTATTGGCCAAAAACAAAGAATACAATGACCTTATCCGCCCACTATTTTTTTAATATCGTTCAGTTTATTGAGTGCCTCCATGGGGGTGAGATTGTTGATATCAAGTCCCAAAATCTCGTCGCGAATTTGCGAAAGCACGGGGTCGTCTAGTTGGAAGAAGCTTAATTGCATGCCTTCTCTACTCTCATCCAGATGCTTAACACTGGGTTTGCCCACCGTTCCGCCCACTTGTGCATTGTCGGCTTCAAGCTGTTTGAGCACGGTGTTGGCCCTTTTCACGATGCTTTTGGGCATTCCAGCGATGTCGGCCACGTGTATACCAAACGAGTGTTCGCTACCTCCGCGTTCCAATCGTCGCATGAAGATAATCTTACCATCCACTTCTTTCACGCTCACATTGAAATTTTTGATGCGTTTGAAGTTCTTTTCCATCTCGTTGAGTTCGTGATAGTGGGTGGCAAAGAGTGTTCGGGCGCGCGCTTTAGGCTGTTCGTGCAAGTATTCCACAATGGCCCAGGCAATACTTATGCCGTCGTAGGTGGATGTTCCACGGCCCAACTCGTCGAAAAGCACCAGCGAACGGGGCGATACATTGTTGAGAATGTTCGAGGCCTCGGTCATTTCTACCATAAAAGTAGACTCGCCCTGGGCTATATTGTCGCTAGCTCCCACACGTGTAAATATCTTATCGACCAATCCCACGCGTGCACTTTCGGCCGGAACGAAACATCCCACCTGGGCCAGAAGCACGATAAGCGCTGTTTGGCGTAGCAAAGCCGACTTACCGGCCATGTTGGGACCAGTGATAATGATGATTTGTTGGCGTTCGGTGTCGAGCAGAATATCATTGGGCACGTAGTGTTCGCCGGGTGGAAGTTGGGTTTCGATAACAGGATGTCGGCCTTGGCGTATGTCCAGAGCATCGCTATCTTCAATCACGGGGCGCACATATCGGTTTTCTTCGGCCGTTTTGGCAAAACTAAGTAGGCAGTCGAGTCGTGCCACCACGTTGGCATTGATTTGAATTTGAGGGATAAACTCTTGTGTGGCAGCGATAAGTTCGTTGAAAAGACGTTCTTCAAGCGATTGAATTTTCTCATCGGCGCCCAATATTCTTTCCTCGTATTCTTTAAGTTCTTGCGTGATATAGCGTTCGGCTTGGGCCAAAGTTTGCTTACGCACCCACTCTTCGGGCACTTTATCTTTATAGGTGTTGCGCACTTCGAGGTAGTAGCCAAACACGTTGTTGTAGCCAATTTTTAGACTACTGATGCCAGTAGCCTCGGCTTCGCGCTGCTGAATGTCGATAAGGAAGTCGCGCCCGCCACGCGAGATGTTGCGCAGTTCGTCGAGTTCGGGGCAAAATCCCTCGGCAATAACGTTGCCGCGGTTCACCACCAGGGGTGGGTCGGGTTGTATTTCGTGTTCAATTCGGTCGCGCAGACTTTCGCAAAGGTTCATTTGTTCGCCTATTTGGCGTATCGTTTCGTTCTCCGCTTCAAGGCAAGCAATCTTTAAAGGCTGAATAGCTTGCAGTGCATTTTTGAGTTGAACCATCTCGCGAGGCGACACACGTCCAACGGCAACCTTCGAGATAATGCGTTCGAGATCGCCAATTCGGTGCAGCTGTTCGTCGAGAAGTGCGCGAAAATCGGGGTAACGAAAGATGTAATCCACCACATCTAGGCGTTGTTCGATGGGTTTTACCTCTTTAAGTGGGAACACCAGCCATCGTCTTAGCAAGCGTCCACCCATGGCAGTAACGGTGCGGTCTACCACATTGAGCAGCGAAGCGCCATCTTCTTGCATGGGTTGAATCAGTTCGAGCGAGCGAATGGTGAACTTATCCAGTCGCACATAGCGGTCTTCCTCAATAAGGGCGAGGGCCGTAATGTGTGCGATATTGTTGTGTTGCGTAATCTCAAGATACTGCATAATGGCGCCAGCAGCCACCACCCCACTTTGTACATGCTCCACACCAAAGCCTTTAAGGTTTTTTGTTCCAAAGTGTTTAAGCAATTTTTGTCGAGCCGTTTGTTCGGTAAACACCCAATCATCGAGTTCGAACACACAATGTTTATTACCAAAATAGCGTTCAAAGTCTTTTTTATGTGTGCGTTCGTAGAGCACTTCTTTAGGTGCAAAGCTTCCTAGCAGCTTCTCCACATAGTCGAACGAGCCTTGCCCTGTGATAAATTCGCCAGTAGAAATATCGAGAAAAGCCACACCGCAGGCCGTTTTACCGAAGTGCACAGCAGCCAAAAAATTGTTTTCTTTGTAATTCAGAACGGTGTCGCCCATGGCTACACCCGGTGTAACCAGTTCGGTAATACCACGTTTAACGAGCGTTTTCGTTAGTTTAGGGTCTTCTAATTGGTCGCAGATGGCCACGCGTTTGCCAGCTCTAATAAGCTTAGGCAGATAGGTATCAAGGGCATGATGTGGAAATCCGGCCATCTCAGTGGCATCGCTATTGCCTTTATTGTTGCGCTTAGTGAGTGTAATTCCTAGCACGCGAGCAGCCTCAACGGCATCTTCGCTGTAGGTTTCGTAGAAGTCGCCGCAACGGAAAAGCAACAAGGCATCAGGATGTTTGGCCTTGAAAGAATAAAATTGCTTCATCATGGGGGTTAACCCCTGATCGTTTTGCGCCATTGTATGAATTGGGTTTGAGTGAACAATTTGTTTAGTAATGGGGTAAGCTGGGTTTGGATGGCAGAATATTTAGGATGCCTTGCATAGCTAGAAAACCTATTAGAAGCTAAAAACCTATCGCCGCTATCTAGTTAACCTCAGACGAAACAGCGCCCCTCAAGCCCTTCATACCCACAACGTAAGCCTTAGCCGAACCAAATTTCAGGTTCATATCAATGCGCACGGGCACGTGGTTGGCATCATCGGTAACAAAGAAGCGAGCAATCTCTCTGGGTTTGCTATTGGGTTTGCGCTCGATGTAAGCCAGTTCAAGGCAGCGATATTTAATTTTGTTATCGGCCTTCACTGTGGTTTTTCCGTTATAGCGTAGCACAGCGGGTATAAACTCATCGCCTTCGGCCACGGTAAAGGGAATTTCGTTGCCGTTTTTCCATCCTTCGGGGTTAAACGAACGCGCTCTCAAGAAGATGTTCATCATGTCGAACACACACTCTTCTAGCGTTTTGTTACCCCAAAAGTGATTGCCATCGTGATACTGGCGATGCTGTTTGATATGGCATTTGCCATCGGCATAACTGTAATACACCTCGTCTACGGTGTAACGACTGCCTTCGTGCGCCCCTTTTCGATAGTAAAGCGGAGCCATATCCAAAGAAGAATAACACAGAAGTGTATCGCGAAGTATGAAAAAATTGTCTACTTTGCTGTTGCCACGCGTGATAAGACTGCCACGATAGGCGGGCTTGCCGTTATAAAGACTTTGAACCACCGACATAGATGCCGTGCCTGCCTTTACCCAAATAAACTTCCAGTTGAAGTAAAGGTTATAAGTAAGAAACTCTCCCGACTTAAATGCGGTGTTGCGAAACGTACATTGTGCTTGCGATTGAGCTGCCACAAAAAACAGGGCGAGCATCAAAATCAACTTTATCTTCTTCATCTCGTTTTTTCTTTTTATGCGATATGCTAGTGGTTTTACACGAGCATACGCGGGTTATGACATGAGAGAAGGCGCGAGGCCTTCACTTTGCGCGTTGGTTTTGTTAGGGGTTAGGGCCACGAGGCGAGGCGATGTACTTGCGCAAATGGCGTTGGATGCCTATTAGTGATGTGTATGCGACGAACCTTTTCACTTCAAGTTGTTGGGCAAAGGTATGCCCATTTGTATGGCTCTCTCAAGATTACGGCGTTTAATGGTCTTGCGTTTATCGGCCTTTTGCTTGGTAATCTTACCCGGTTTTTGTTCGTTTAGCTGTTTAGCAATGGGGTTCCACGTGCGTGTGGCATCCCAATTGGCCTTACATTCTATTTCTTCGGGGAAGTAATACACTGTTTCGGGTTCAAGGCCATGATAGTAATCGCCCGTGTCCCAGCGTCCATTGCCATTGCGGTCTACAAACAATCGCAGGTAATAAGTGGCCGGAGGCAGATAGTAGAAGTTGGCCATACCAGCCACGGCGCGCGTTTGTTTCACCACGGCATCTTGTGCATTGAGCAACTGAACCACCACATTAGAATCGGTAAGCGCAGTAAGCGTCACGGCCAATGTAGCAAATTCGTTGTCGTCTTTCACCTTAAAGCCCTGCTTAATCTTGCCCGAAGCCACCCCGTAGATGTCGGTGAAGGCCAATGAGTCGAACTCTAGACTGTATTCAACGCCTGGTTTCCATTCAGCTTGTAGCTCCAGCCTTCGTCGATGCAAGAGATTGGTTCCCACCGGAGCCACACTGTCTGCCGCTTCGCGCACCCTAATGCGATAGCGAGCCTCAAACCACAGCGTGTCGCGCTTGCTATAAAGGTGCACTTTGGTAGAATCGAGCCTTTGCAAGGGCGTTGGTAGCATTATCGAAACATTCTCGTCGGGGGCCATATTGCTGTTAACATTGAGTTGAACGGCCAGAATTTCGGGTTGCATTTGCGTTTCGTAGGGGTCGCCTTTCTTCTTAGCTTTCTCCTGAGCCTTCTTCCATTCGTCCACTTTCTTTTGCTTTTCTTTCATTCGTTTGGCATAAGGCGTTTTCGAAAGCAGTTCAAGTGTGTCGGTGTTAAGGCGCAGATTGCCCAGCGTGTCGGTGCCCAGATATTGCATTTGCATGCGCAAGGTGTCTTGATTAACCAGCATTGAATCTTTAATCCAATAGGTTATCGAGTCTTTTTTAAGCGATGGCATCACCACAAAAGCCTTATCGGCATTATCGAAGTTTAGTCCTTTGATTTGTGGTAGTTCGTTGTTTCCTGCCGTAAATACGAGCGAGAAACACTCGGGCTTGGTTCTTTCGGCCTTAACGAAGTATCTATCGGTTAGCACATGCGTGAAAGCGCGCAGCATAACATTGTCGGGCAGGAAGTGTGTGTAGCTCACTCGCGAGATAGAATCAATGCGAAGCGAGTCGCGCCAAATGGTGTCTTGCCTTACATCAGGCTTAGACGAGGGCACAATAATCTCGCGATTGAAGGCCATTTTTTCGCTCTTTTGAGTGAGATGATAGTCGCCATCCACATCTTGCAAGGCGTAAATGCGATATTTTCCAGCAGCCACGCCACGAATAATAAAGTGTCCACGCGCATCGGTTTTGGCCACTCTCACCATTGGTAGCTTAAGAAAAGCGCTATCCTCAAGGTTGGAATACAGGCCCACGAGAATGCCTTTCACCGGTTCGAGGTTGTCGGCATCAAGCACCCAGCCAGCAACTTCCATCGTATCGATGTGTTCGCCAGTAGAGAAAGTGTAGGTATAGTTGCCCAAGGGATTGCCTTCGTTGTTATCAGATATAGCATCCGAGAAGTCAACGGTGTAGGTAGTGTTAGGCTTGAGCGAGTCTTTCAGTTCGATATTGATGTATTTTCCACCCGCTTTAATATCTGGTGCTTCAAGTTGAGGTGGCGAAACCACCACGTTTTCGGTGGCGTTTTCAAGCTTAATAAACTCATTGAAGCGTATGTGCAGCTTGCGCGAGCCAACGCCAGTGGCCTTTTCGGCTGGAGTTGCTCCCACCACTTTGGGCGGTGTTTCGTCGTACCAACCACCGTCGGGGTTACCCATTCGGGCGCATGCGGCCATCAAAACCACTGCAAACAACAACAAAACCAACTGCCACACCTTGCCTTTAAGGGCGTTGGTGCGTGTTGTGTTGTGCGTAAAGTGCGTGTTGTTGCGTTCCTTCATATTTACTTTTTACCTGCTATTGCTATTTTTACACCTTATAATAAGGTGTGATTATTCTATTATTTAATGGTTTGCGTGCTACTGATGCACACAATTCGGCATTCCGCAAAGGTAACAATAAAAAATGAAATTGCCCGCCTTGTTCATGGTTTTTGGCTTGATGTTAGAGATTATTTGCCTTGTTTACTGGGATGAATTCCCTGTTATTAAAGATTACGTGCCTTGTAAATAGAGATTATTTGGTTTGTTGGTAATGAATATTTGCCATATTGCCGGTTGTTCTCCATAGGCGTTGCACATTCACAAACAGTCTTTTTATATAACATTCCGCCAATTTTCTTGCTTATTTTCTAGTCAAAAAACAACCATCGTACTGTTCTTTTATCCCTCTAAACGTTAAAATTTTGTTCTTTTCTATCCCTCGTTTGTATTTCTATAAAAAAAATATTCATAGGCTTGATGGTTTTAAGTAAATTCCACTAACTTTGCATACGTTAGTGGCTCTTTGTGCAACAGGTGTGCATCGTCATGCATTTTGCTTACAAAAACGAAGTCCATCAACAAGAAACAAGTAGGCTATAGCACTGCTAAATAACGCTCAACAAAAGCAAATTATAATTTACAGCTAGTAATAAAATAAACCGACAAACTTACCATGCTATCAGAAAACGACAGGAAAGCTATTCTTGAGCTCATACATCGACAAGTGGTTCCAGCCATTGGATGTACAGAGCCCATCGCCGTGGCCCTTTGTGCGGCCAAGGCTAAAGAACTTTTAGGCTGCACGCCCGAACGTATTGACGTGCGACTGAGTGCAAACGTACTTAAAAACGCTATGGGAGTGGGCATTCCTGGAACGGGAATGATTGGACTTCCCATTGCTATTGCGCTGGGTGTACTCATCGGCGACAGCGAAAAACAATTGGAAGTGCTCAAGGGTTGCACACCCGAAAGCGTGAAATTGGGCAAACAAATGATTGCCGAAAACCGCATCGACATTAAGTTGGAGACCGAAGACACCAACAAACTCTTCATCAACATCACTTGCACTAGCGGTAACGAAATGGCCGAAGCGCGCATCAAAGGGTCGCACACCAACTTTGTTTTCCTGCGTAAGAATAGCGAAGTGCTGCTCGACAGAGCTGCTTGCAGTGCCGAAGCGGTGGCTAAAACCGATGTGGAACTGTCTATGCGCAAGGTTTATGAGTTTGCTACCGAGTCGCCACTGAGTGATTTGCGCTTTATTCTCGAAGCTAAAACACTGAACGAAAACGCATCGCGATGTGGACTGGAAGACAACTACGGACACCAACTGGGCAAAACCATGTGCAGCCCACTAGGAAAGGGCGTGCTTGGCGATAGCATTTTCGCCCACATTCTCTCGGCAACGGGTGGCGCATGCGATGCACGTATGGCCGGTGCAATGGTGCCTGTGATGAGCAATAGTGGCAGTGGCAACCAAGGTATCTGCACCACAGTGCCCGTTACTACCTTTGCGCGCGAGAACCACAACACCGAAGAGGAACTCGTTCGCGCCCTCATCATCAGCAATCTCACGGCCATCTACATCAAACAACACCTCGGAACGCTCTCGGCCTTGTGCGGATGCGTGGTGGCAAGCACTGGAAGTAGCTGCGGAATAACCTTTCTCATGGGCGGAAATTTCGAACAAATATGCTACTCGGTGAAGAATATGATTGCCAATCTCACGGGAATGATATGCGACGGGGCTAAACCTTCGTGCGCCCTTAAGCTCTCAACGGGTGTTAGCACGGCCGTGTTGAGCGCCATGTTGGCCATTCAACACAAATATGTTACTTCGGTAGAGGGTATTATCGACGACGATGTAGACCGCTCTATACGTAACCTTGCTGCCATTGGTAGCCGAGGAATGGACGAAACAGATAAGTTTGTGCTTGACATTATGACGCACAAATCGTGTTAACTAGAAAAAGCTATATACAATAAAAACCACCTAGTAAACTTTAATTAAATAATAAACAAAACAAAACCCCACTAGATATGAATAAATTTAGATTTGCCTTACTGACAGCTTTGCTAGCTGTCTTTGCGCTGGGGGCATCGGCTCAGATGCAAGAACCAGTACATGTAAGCGTACAACAAAAACAGGTTTCACCTACAGAAGTTGATGTTATCTTCACTGCTAAGATTGATAACGGATGGCATGTCTACTCTACAGGACTGCCAAGCGGTGGACCTATCTCGGCTACCGTTACCACCGAAAAGGCCGAAGGCGCTCAAGCTGCAGGAAAACTGCAAGCTAAAGGAAAAGAACTGAGCAACTACGACAAATTGTTTGAAATGAAGTTGCGCTACTTTGAAAACGCCGTGAGCTTTGTTCAAAGATATAAGATAACTGGAAAAACCTATCATATTAAAGGTTATCTGGAGTATGGCGCATGCAACGACCAAAATTGTTTGCCTCCTACGCAAGTGGAATTCGACTTTAAAGGCAACGGACCTGCCAATGCTCCCGATGCCAAAGAAACGAAAACTCCTGCACAACTGGCTAAAGAAAAAGCCGACTCGCTCGCTGCTCTGGCAGCTGCCAACAACAAAACTGAAGCCGACACCACACAAAAGGCTGCCACAACAGCTGTTAATAGCGATAACGACAACGTGGCACAAGCTGGACTTTGGGCACCCGTAGTGGCCGAACTGCAAGCCTATAACGGCGATCAAGGTAAGTCGGACAATTCTATTTTCTACATCTTTGCCATGGGTTTCATAGGCGGTTTGCTCGCACTTTTCACACCTTGCGTGTGGCCTATCATCCCCATGACGGTGAGTTTTTTTCTCAAACGCTCACAAAATAAGGCTAAGGGCATACGCGATGCCCTCACTTATGGCGTGAGCATCATCGTTATATACGTGGCATTAGGTCTTGCCGTAACCGCTGCCTTTGGGCCTTCGGCACTCAACTCGCTGTCTACAAACGCTGTATTCAACATTCTGTTCTGCCTTTTGCTCATCGTTTTCGCCCTCTCGTTCTTTGGATGGTTCGAAATTCGCCTACCCGACAAATGGGGTAACGCTGTAGACAGCAAAGCTTCGTCAACTAGTGGCATCCTTAGCATCTTCCTCATGGCCTTCACTTTGGCCCTGGTGTCGTTCTCTTGCACTGGCCCTATCATCGGTTTCTTGCTCGTTCAGGTATCTACTTCGGGCAGCATCATGGGTCCTGGCATTGGTATGCTGGGTTTCGCCGTGGCTTTAGCTCTGCCCTTTACGCTGTTTGCCCTGTTCCCAACGTGGCTTAAGAAAGCTCCTAAATCGGGTAGTTGGATGAACACTATCAAGGTTGTACTGGGCTTTATCGAACTGGCTTTCGCCTTAAAGTTCTTCTCTGTGGCCGACTTGGCTTACGGATGGCATTTGCTCGACCGCGAAGTGTTCCTCTCAATATGGATTGCACTGTTCTTCTTACTCGGTCTGTACCTCATCGGTAGACTTAAATTTGCTAGCGACCAAGGTAGTTCTGATGCCATGCCCGTGCCCTGTGTGATGCTTGGTTTGGTGTCGTTTGCCTTTGCCATCTATATGGTTCCTGGCCTTTGGGGTGCTCCCTGCAAGGCTGTTAGCGCCTTTGCACCACCCATGAACACACAAGACTTCAACCTCTATCACAACGAAGTGCGCGCTCAATACGATAGTTACGAAGAGGGTATGGCCGCTGCTGCTGCTCAAGGCAAACCTGTACTCATCGACTTTACGGGCTTTGGCTGTGTTAACTGCCGCAAAATGGAGGCTGCTGTGTGGACCGATCCGCAGGTTGCCGACAAGCTTACTAAGGAATATGTGCTTATTTCGCTCTATGTTGACGATAAGAAGCCGCTGCCCGAACCTATCGAAGTGACCGAGAACGGACAAAAACGAACACTGAGAACCGTTGGTGATAAGTGGAGCTACTTGCAACGCAGCAAGTTTGGAGCTAACGCTCAGCCCTTCTATGTGGCTGTTAACAACGAGGGTAAACCCATTGCCCGCTCGTATAGCTACGACGAAAACATTTCGCATTACATGGATTTCCTTAACCAAGGACTTACCAACTATAAGAAGTAAGCGCCCCACGTGGGTAGCAATGCTTCTCTCTTTGGGGCTTAAACACATGGCCTCACATTCACTAACCTGCTTAATGGTGCATTGTTGTTGCACCTTTAGGCAGGTTTTTTCGTGCCCAAGCGTGCCTTGTTTTGTAAATTATTCGGCTTAGATTTTAACAAAAATCTAGGCGTTTTTCTAAGTCGCGCCCACACTTGTCTGCATAAATTGGAGTATTAGGAGGGGTTTGCTGCATATTTTTTGCATAATCGGGGCAAAAGTTGGTGCGCTACGAAATATGGTAGCTGTGTGTTTCTATCAGTCCATTACTTGTTTTTCTGTCTAAAATTCTGTCTAAAATTCGTCTTTATTGGCCCTACAAATCAGGTATAAGCTTGATAATCAAGCATATATAAGAAACTAAAAGTGAGACTAAGGGCTTGATGCAAACACATTTCTTACCTACTCCTTAGTCTCAACACTTTGCAAAATGGTGCAAAACACACTGCGTTTTGCAGCAAAACACACTGCTAACTCGTGCTAAACGCAGTGCTAACTCGTGCTAAACGCAAGGCTAAATGCAGCAAAACGCAAGGTGTGTGAGCAAAGAGCGCGGCCAATTTTATGCAAAAACAACTGACATGAACCACAAAAAAAAGTGGGAAAAAGGCGCAATAAGCATAGAATTAGCACCTTTTTCCCACTAAAAACTCAAAAAGCAGCGCAAAAGTTATGATTTAAGCTCCTGCCTTTATGCAATATTCATTTTTGTGTTAGCGTGCTTATGCACAAGCACTTACACCATTTTGGTCTCGTTTGGGGCATTAAAAGCCTATTTTGGGGCATCGCCTACAAGCGTTTTTGCCTTTCTAGAAGTGGTGTAGTACTGAAATGCGTTTTGTAAAGTCTATTTACCGTAGCTTTCAATCATTACACCCAGCTTTTTAAACCCAAATCAATTGTAAGACCACTAATCACACAATTGATGTTGCTTACATTTCATCCAGTTCATCTTTTGTTTGTTTGTCGGCATCTTGCCTATGATATTGTTTGAGCGTAGTGCACCACATTTTCAATA
>NZ_CALKQY010000065.1:0-1035 GCF_937990675.1 Hoylesella shahii
GGACGACTAGACAAACACAACCTTATCTCGCATCTTATCTTTAGTCCGCGCGTTAATCTGCGCTACAATCCCACGCCCAACACCAATTTCCGACTTACTTACGCTGGCGGATTTAGAGCCCCACAGGCTTTTGATGAAGACCTTCATACGCGTATTGCTGATGGCGACCGTGTGAAAATTGCGTTGGCTAAGGATTTGAAAGAGGAACGTTCGCACAGCTTTAGTGCATCGGCCGACCTCTATAAAAGTTTTGGAACAGTACAAACCAACGTTCTTATTGAGGGCTTTTACACACGCCTTAACAACATGTTTGCTACACGCAAACTGGCTGATGATGTGATTATTGATGGCGCACGTGTTGAAGAACGCTTCAATTCTAACGGTGCAACGGTGTATGGAATTAACCTCGAGGGCAAGGCTTCGCTCTCGTCGTGGGCGCAATTGCAAGCTGGTTTTACTTGGCAAAGCAGCCGTTATCGCACGCCCGAAGAATGGGACGACGATGCTGCTCCCGAGTTTAAAACCACTAAACGTCTGCTGCGAACGCCCAACACCTACGGATATTTCACCCTCACTGTGCATCCCACCATCGATTTTGCCCTATCGTTATCGGGCGTTTACACGGGTAGAATGTATGTTGGCCACCCCAAAGGGGGGAGCGAGCGCACCAACGACTTTGCTATCATTGAGCACACTCCCGCGTTTCTCACGCTTAACCTGAAGCTTGCCTATAATTTCTACATAACTAAGCAGGTGAAATTGGAGGCTAGTGCGGGGGTGCAAAACATGCTCGATGCTTACCAAAAGGATTTGGATAAAGGGGCTTCGCGTGCCTCCGACTATGTTTACGGACCTACTCAACCCCGCAGTTTGTTTCTTGGGGTGAAGTTTTCGTACTAGGTATTATGTCTTTTTTACCCAAAAACAGTGGGTAGAGTTGTTTTGATTTTGTGTATTGCTGGACACATTGCCGATGTTGTTATTGAAAATGTGGTGCACTACGCTCAAACAATATCATAGGCAAGATGCCGACAA
>NZ_CALKQY010000066.1:0-31348 GCF_937990675.1 Hoylesella shahii
TGTAGGATATATGTGCTTGCGTAAGTCTAATCGTGGCATAAAAAAAGCGCCTAACCGAGGTTAAGCGCTTGGTTTGGGGCTTGTGATTTATTTGTTCACAAGCCTTAAACCGTTTTCTTCAATGGTTATCAGTCGGCGTTTATACAAGTCGCCCACAGCTTTTTTAAACACTTTTTTGCTCACTGCAAAGCGGCGTTTGATGTCTTCGGCTTCACTTTTGTCGCCCAGATTGCAATAGCCATTGTTGTCTTTAAGATATTGCAACAGCTGTTCGGCAAAGTCGGTTGTTTGTTTTCTGCCCAGCGGTTGCAGGCTAATGTCAATCTTACCATCTGGTCTTACGCCCATGATATACCCGCGAAGACGGTCGCCAACATGCAGCGGACGGAATACTTGTGAGCGATAAGCCAGTCCGGGATAGGCGTTATCAACAATCATTTTGAAACCAAGGTCGGTGGATTGCCACACTAAAAGGTCAACTTCGTCGCCTTGTTGATAAGGCGGAAAGTCGTTGGCAAAGAAATGTTCCACCTTAGCCGAGGCCGCAATGCGGTAGCTCTCTTCGTCGATAAACACAGCCACCACGTAGCTTTCGCCCATTTCCATGCGTTGTTTTTGTTCGCGGAAGGGGCAGAAGAGGTCTTTCATCAGTCCCCAGTTAAGAAAAGCGCCATGCTCATTCACCCACGACACGTCTAAACAAGCAAACTCGCCCACTTTTGCCAGCGGTGTTTGCGTGGTTGCCACCAGTCGTTCGTCTTGGTCGAGGTAAAGAAACACGTTGAGACTGTCGCCAGGTTTGCAGCCCTTAGGCACATAACGTTTGGGCAAAAGCACCTCACCTTCGTCTCCAGCGTCAAGGTACATGCCAAAATCCACTTCTTTAACCACTTCCAATTGGTTATAATCTCCAAGTTTTATTCTTGTCATTCGCTTATTCAAAAAATTAAGTTTGCCGTTAGTGCAAATGTACATAAAAATGCTGGAAATGTATTAACTTTGCATAGATAACGTGCAATCAGGGTGAAGAAAGTGGCCTTCCTGAGCCTACATGCGGTGTTAAATGCGTTGTAAATGTGTACATTTAGCTGCAAGTGGGTGCAAATGCAGGCAGATGTGTGTGTATTCAGTGCCAACACTTCGCTTCCCTTTTTCGAACAACATCATTAACACAATGGAACAAGTACAACTAACAGCAAGTAAACGCATCATCGTAGGCGTTCAATTTCTTTTCGTGGCCTTCGGTGCCACAGTGTTGGTGCCCATACTCGTTGGGCTCGACCCCTCAACAGCGCTTCTCACAGCAGGTTTGGGAACATTTATCTTTCATTTCATAACGAAAGGTAAGGTTCCCATTTTTCTTGGTTCGAGTTTTGCTTTCATTGCTCCCATCATCTCGGCTAGCAAACAATGGGGCATGACTGGCGCTTTGGCGGGACTTGTGGGTGTGTCTTTGGTATATTTTGTGATGAGTGCTTTGGTGCGTTGGCAAGGTAAACGGGTGTTGCATAAGCTCTTTCCGCCCGTGGTTATCGGGCCAGTTATCATCCTTATTGGTCTTTCGCTCTCGCCTGCAGCTGTGAATATGGCTAAAACCAACTGGCTTTTGGCACTCGTTTCGCTTATTACGGCCATTTTGGTATTAACCCTAGGTCGTGGACTTCTTAAGCTTGTGCCAGTGGTTTGTGGTATTACCATGGGTTATGTGTTGGCTTTGTTTTTGGGCAAGGTTAATTTTCAGCCTGTTTTAGATGCTCCATGGTTTGCCCTTCCAGCCAGTTTGGAGCATTTCTCGTTGCCCCAGTTCAGCATCGAGCCCTTGCTTTTCATGATACCTGTGGCCATAGCTCCCGTTATTGAGCATATTGGCGACGTGTATGTGGTGGGTGCTGTGGCCGATAAAGATTTCACAAAAGACCCTGGATTGCATCGCACGCTTCTTGGAGATGGTGTAGCTTGTCTTGCTAGTGCTTTTTTAGCAGGCCCTCCTGTAACCACTTATTCGGAGGTAACGGGTGCAATGAGCATCACAAAAGTAACCTCTCCGGCTGTTATTCGCATCTCTGCGGCCACGGCTATTGTGTTTTCTGTTGTAGGAAAGCTAAATGCTCTTTTGCAAAGCATCCCCGAAGCGGTTCTTGGAGGCATTATGTTGTTGCTCTTTGGCACCATTGCCAGTGTGGGACTGCTCAACTTGATGCGCAATAAGGTAGACCTTAACCAAACGCGTAACATCATTATCATTGCCGTAACGCTTACTATGGGCATTGGTGGTGCAGTGCTTTCTTATAAGAATTTTGCTATTAGTGGCATCGGTTTGGCGGCTATCGTCGGCATTGTGCTCAATCTTTGCTTGCCACAAGAGAAAGAGACGCAGGAAGAAGCAGCTGAAAAGCAATAACTTCCATTATGGTGTAATGCGCTTTGCTATATAGTGTGACGTATCTCTGCAATTTATCCGGTCGGTCGTAAAACCCTGTTGCAACCCGCTTCTTATGCATATCATTTCATAAGCCAATATAGGAAGAACAGAAAACTGGTAACTCCCCTAAACAGGGTTTTAGGACTGACCCTCTTTTTACATGTGAAATGTAAATATTTTTGACGAGAGTTTAACGTAAATACTGTCTTTAAATTCAATAGTAGCTTGCTAGCACGCAAATATTCAATTCTCGCGAAGGTTTATTTACGCGAGAAAGGGAATGTGATGTAATTGCATAGAAATTGATTTTATAATGAACAAATACGCAGTTGATAGTGTTTAGTGAGCGTTTTGCAGCAAAACGCAGAACTAAATGCAGCAAAACGCAATGCTATTTGCAGCAAAACGCGAGGCTAAATGGTGCAAAACGCAAGGCTAAATGGTGCAAAACGCAAGGTGAAATGATGAAAAATGCACCACTAAATGCATAATTTTTCACGTTGTGCGGAGGTGTTGTCTTTTGTTTTTGATATAAAAAATCGACTTTTAGGGGTAAAAAGAGTATAAAAAGCCGATGTTTTAAGTACTAAAAGCTGTTTTTTGCACGATGGATTTTGGCGAACTGGTGAGTAATTAGAGAAGCTAAATGATGCAAAATGCAGCTATTGGGTCTCAAAATGCTGAAAAATAATTTGTGAACGACTGATTTTATGGCTAAAAACGATGCTTTTAGACATTGATTTTCGCTAGAATGAGTGCTAAAGAAATTGGTGTTTGTAAAATATTTGCAACTTTATTTTTTAAATGCTACTCGTTAGAACTCATACTTATTATGTAGCATTGTTGTGCAGATAGCTTGGATGATGGCCTAACCTGAGCGACTACAACAATAAATGAATACCTATGAAATTATGTGCATGAGAAGGAAGGGTTGCAAATGGTTATTACAACAGTCTCCGAATAAACACGGCGAATTACCGAAAAACATTGACTTTGCGGCTTCAGCACTTCAAAATGATGAGCCAAAGTATGGCTAAACAGCTACAGTATTATACCGATTTGCCCCACATTAACTAGGTGTAATGTGGGGCAAATCAGTATAAATAAACATTTGTTAGTGCGACCCTTTCAGTTCGAACATTAGTTTTCCGCCCTTCAATAAGTCTTGGTGCGAGATGCGATAGCCTTTAAATGGCTTGTCGCCAAGGCTGATGTTGTTGATGTAAATGTCGGAGGGTTGTTGGCGTTTGGTTTCGATAATCAATTCGTTTCGTCCCCATTGCTCTTTGTCTAAGTGGATGGTTACGCGGTTAAACACTGGTGACGACAGCGTGTAAGCAGGCTCTCCGGGGCAGTCGGGGTAAAATCCCATCATGTTAAACACAAGCCATGCCGACATTGTTCCTGTGTCGTCGTTGCCTGGTATGCCATCGGGCGCATTCTTAAAGTACTTGGCCATCAGTCGATGAAGTTCTTTTTGCGTACGCCATTCATCGCCTTTGAAGTACGAAAAGAGGTGCGGATAGGCAATATCAGGCTCGTTGGCTGGGTCGTATAGTTCTTTATCAAACACCATTTGCAGCTTTTCAACAAAGTTTTTTTGTCCACCCATCAGCTTAGCAAGACCCATTACATCGTGCGGAACATAGAAAGTGTAGTTCCAAGCATTACCTTCGTGGAAACCCGGACTAGGTTCGAAGTTCTCGCCTTGTTTGGGATTAAAGGGCGAATAGAACTTACCGTTGGGCAGAATGGGCCTAAACGTGCCATATTCTTTGCTATAATAGTGGCGATAGCCCAGCGAGCGTTTGTAGAATTGTTGTGCATCGGCTTTCTTTCCCAATGCCGTAGCCAGTCGCGACAAAGCATTATCGGCGATATAATATTCTAATGCGTGCGAAACAGAGTTATCGTATTGTTCGCGTAGTGGCACATAGCCCAGCGAGAGATAGTCGTCGTTGTCTGGACGAAGCAAGTTTTGCGGTCCAGGTGTTGTTGCTCCTTTGCGCATAGCCTCGTAAGCCGTGTTAATGTCATAGCCACGCAAGCCTTTAAGCCACGTGTCTACGATAACTGGGATAGAAGGGTCGCCCTCCATGGTGTAAGTTTCGCGGCCATAGAGTTCCCATTTGGGCAGCCATCCATGTTCGCGATACATGTCAATCATGGTCTTTACCATGTCTTTTTGGCGGTTGGGGTAAACCAATGTAAGCAGTTGGTGCACGTTGCGATAGGTATCCCACAGTGAGAACACCGTGTAACGATTTCCTTCGCGCATGGTTTTTACCTCTCCTGTTTCAAGTGTGGGATATTGTCCGTTAACATCTTGCAAGATGTTGGGGTGCAACAAGGTGTGGTAAAGAGCGGTGTAGAACACTGTTTTTTGGTCGTCTGTTCCTCCTTCTACTTCAATTTTAGAGAGGTCTTTATTCCATTTGTTGCGCGCTTCGTCTCTAATTTGTTCAAAGTCTTTGCCCTTTTGTTCGGTGTTGAGGTTTTCGCGAGCATTCTCCATGCTCACAAACGACACGCCCATGCGCACCACCACGGCTTGGTTTTCTTCGGTATCGAAGTTGAGATACACGCCAATGTCATCGCCAGCTATCTCTTTTTTATAGTTGGTGTATAGTTTGTATTGGCCGTTTTCTTTATCCCATTCGGCTTCTACGCCTGTCATGGGTCGTTGTTTTTTCCAATATCCAGTAGCCGTAGGTTTAGCATCTACGCGCATAACAAAGTAGATGGGGAACACGGCTTGCGGGTTATAGCAGAATGTTCCCAGCAATTTCATTCCCTCGTATTCGTTATCGCTCACGCGTCTAACCATAGCTCCCGTTTCGTTTGTTAGTCCTTCTCCTAGGTTAAGCAAGATGTTGCTCTTGCCTTTAGGAAACCAAAAGCGTGCGATGGAAGTGCGTGGTGTGGCTGTTACCTCGGTGCGAATGCCATAACGTGGCAGAAAATTGGAGTAAAAACCTGGCGAAGCTTTTTGCTCGGCCATCGTGCTACCATATTCCTTATAGTCTACCGAGAGCTTTCCTGTAGTGGGCATGAGCAACAACGAACCCAAATCGGGGCATCCAACGCCGCTAAGATTAACGTGAGAATAACCCGTGAAATACACGTTGTTATATTCGTAGGGGGTTGACCACCAACGGGCGTCCTTGTCAAATTTGTTGTCTGCAGAGCCCATCACGTTGAAAGGCACCACCGACATCAATCCATTTGGACACACAGCACCTGGGTTTGTGGTGCCGAAGTTAGTGGTTCCGATGAAGGCATTAACATAGTCTACGGGTTGTTTTTGCGCTTTTGCTATGCTGGGTAGCACAAAAGCGATACAAACAAGCGCAGCAAACACACTGCCACGGCTTATGCCTAGCAGCGTATGCGATGGTTTAAAGGGATGGTTTATGAGCATGTCGCTTTGTTGTTGTGATGGTTTTTGTGATGGCAAAGGCAAACGCAGGCACGCGCAATGGTGCTCAAGCGCTTGGCGAAGATTTGTGCCTGTTGGCTCGTTTCTCCGCCTTTTGCCTTTGTTCTGCAAAAATACACAAAATAAGGGACATGTACAAACATTGCCCTTCGTAAGTTAGAAGGTTGTGTTTGGGCTGTTTTGGGTGGTGTATTTGTTACAGCGAGAATTTATAACCCAAGGTGAATTGAAACACGCTGTTGTGCCCAGAGTTGGTCCATGTGCCATAGGTTACATTATTAAGTCCAAGGTTGTAGCGAGCGTCGAACACCCATTTGCGGTATTGATACGACACAGCAAAAGGCATAGACCAGTCTACCGACTGCGTTCCGGCATCGTCCCACGAGGTGTTTTCGAGCACTTTTCCCAACGAACCCTCGTATCTTCGCCCACCAATCTTTAATATCGAGTTGTCGTTTACCAATATACCCGGTTGTAATCCCACCTTGAGTTGCAGGCCTGGTGCCACAGTAAAGTGCACCATAAAGGGCAAATTGATGTAGTCGAGATGCACGCTAAGATTGTTTTTCTCATTGTTATACCATGTGGTTGTGCCTTGTTGAGAATAGATAAACGAACCCGAAAGCGTGATGAGCTGATTAACACGGCAACCCAATTCGCCACCTAATGCCAAACCAAAACGCACATCGCCGCCCCAATCGGTTATGTCGGCAATGTTAAAACCACCCTTTGGCATGATATACCATTGAGAAGAACGAGCATAACTGCGACGAACCGTGCGCCGGCGCTGTGAAAATGCGTTAATCGTAACTGCTAAAAGCAGGGCAATCATTAAAATCTTTTTCATAAATTCTTGTGTTATAGTCTAAATATAAAGTAAAATTTAAATAACAAATGCAACGCACCGTAATCGCGTGTGCAGATATTTTTAAGGTGCTCTAATCCTATACGTTGCAAAGGTATGTATTTTTTTGATGCGACAGTAAATTAGTCGCGTTTTTTAAACTTGTTTTGCATATGCCAAAATGTAAGTGAAAGGCGCAAAATTTGTTCATGCCAATAAAAATATTTATCTTTGCACTAAAGGGTTTGAACCGCAAAGTTCACCCCGATAACTGCAACATTTGATGTGAGCCACAACAGCTAGCAGCTCCCTTTAATCCAAAGGGTGAAGCAAAGCTGAACAAAAGGCCATAATAACAAACTGGATTGTACGCTTATGAAGCATGCCGCAAAGATTGATGTTGCTGTGTTGCTGCTCTTTTTCAATCGGCCCGAACCTTTCGAAAAGGTGTTTAAGGCGGTGAAAGAGGCTCGACCATCGCGACTTTTCTTGTACCAAGACGGACCACGAGGGGCTAAGGATATGCCTGGCATTGAGGCCTGCCGACGCATTGCCGCCGACATCGACTGGGAATGCGACGTGAAACAGCTATATCAAGAACGCAACTATGGCTGCGACCCCTCGGAATATATCTCGCAAAAATGGGCTTTCTCTATGGCCGATAAGTGCATTGTGCTGGAAGATGACGATGTGCCTACACAGAGTTTCTTCCCCTTTTGCAAAGAAATGCTCGACCGTTACGAACACGATGAACGGGTGTGGATGGTGGCTGGATTTAATAGCGACGAACAAACTCCTGACGTGCAGGATGATTATTTCTTTACTTCGGTGTTTTCTATATGGGGCTGGGCCTCGTGGAGAAGAGTTATCGATACATGGGATGCCGACTATCGGTTTATGGACGACCCACAAACGCTGGCACAACTGCAACAACTCATCGCGCAAAGAAAGCTGCGCCCTGATTTTCTTAAGATGTGCGCCGACCATAAGGCTAGCGGAAAAGCCTATTATGAAACGATTTTCTGGGCCTCGATGCTGCTCAATTCGGCCGTGGCCATCATGCCAACGCGCAACCAAATTAATAATATCGGGGTGATAGAAGATTCTACACACTTCTCTACGCTTAACACTATGCCTGCACCTTTGCGCCGAATTTTCACCATGAAGCGCATCGAGCAGCAGTTTCCGCTTAAACATCCAGCTTATATCATCGAGCATGTGGCCTTTAAAGAGCGCGTTTATCGCCGACACGCATGGGGACATCCCTGGATTAAAACGCGGTATGCCTTTATCGAACTGGGACTAAACCTGCGCCACGGCAATTTTAAACAGATTGGTAAGTCGATGACTAAACGACTGAGAATGTGGCTGGGCATGGAGAAACATCGCTAACATAATGCTACACACAACGGTGTTTTTGCAAACAATACTAAACAAATCCAACCAACAATAGCAAGATAACAAATATAAAATTACAAATATGACATTCAAAAAATTCTTTGCTCTGGTGGCTTTCCTAACTGTTGGGATGGGCGCTTGGGCGCAAAACTTTACCCAATACGTTGACCCCTACATTGGTACTGGCGGACATGGGCACGTGTTCTTGGGCGCTAACGTGCCTTACGGACTGGTGCAGGTTGGGCCTACGCAATATAAACGCGGTTGGGATTGGTGCTCGGGCTACCATTATAGCGACTCTGTTATCATTGGTTTTGGGCAAATGCACCTTAGCGGAACGGGCATTGGCGACTTGGGCGACATTGCTTTGCTACCTCTAACCGATGCTTCGCAACGCGATGTGATGTTCTCGCACAAAGGCGAACACGCACGTCCAGGCTATTATTCGGTGATGTTGAAGTCGGGCGTAAAGGTAGATCTCACTGCCACTGCTCGCGTGGCGTTTCACCGTTACAGCTATCCCGCCGACGCTCAAACGGCTTTCGTGGCCTTAGACCTTTCGCAGGGTATTGGTTGGGACAAGATGACGAAGAGCGCTTTCAAACAAAATTCGCCCACAGAGGTGTCGGGTTATCGCTATTCCACGGGTTGGGCTAAAGACCAACGCGTGTATTTCGTGGCGCAGTTCTCACGACCTGTAAACATTGCTAAGGCTCAAGGTGACAGCTTGGCTGTATTTTCTACATCCAATAACGATGAACCACTGCTGGTGAAAGTGGGTATCTCGCCTGTGAGCGAAGACAATGCACGCGCTAATATCGCTGCCGAACTGCCCTCGTGGGACTTCCGTGGCACGGTGGCTAAGGCCAACCAGGCATGGAATAATGAGTTGGGCAAGATTGTTATCACCACCGACGACGATGCTGCTCGCCGCACTTTCTACACGGCCATGTATCATTCGATGTTCGCTCCCTCGGTGTTTAGCGATGTTAATGGCGACTATCGCGGAGCCGATGGTAAGGTGTATCACGGCGATTTCAAAAACTACACCACCTTCTCGCTGTGGGATACCTATCGCGCTGCCCATCCGTTAATGACCATTATTCATCCCGAAAAGCAACGCGACATCGCTCAAACCATGCTGCATATCTACGAACAGCAAGGCAAATTGCCTGTTTGGCATCTCGTGGGTAACGAAACAGATTGCATGGTGGGCAACCCTGGCATCCCTGTGCTTATCGACTTGGCTCTGAAAGGCTTTGATGTGGATAAGAATAAGGTGCTCGAGGCTGCTAAAGCTTCGGCTATGCGCGATGAGCGTGGAATGGGTTTGCTCAAGAAATATGGCTATCTGCCTTGCGATCTCGACCCCGAATACGAAACTGTTGCTAAAGGTTTGGAATACGCTTTGGCTGATGCAGGCATCGCAAAACTGGCTAAACAGCTGGGACGAACAGATGATTACAACTATTTCTATAAGCGTAGCCAATCGTATAAAGACCATTACTTCGACAAAAACACGGGCTTTATGCGCGGTAAAACATCCGAAGGCAAGTTCCGCGAACCATTCGACCCCTTCAATTCGGTGCATCGTCAAGACGATTATACCGAGGGTAACGCTTGGCAATATGCTTGGCTGGTGCCTCACGATGTGCACGGACTGGTGAAATGTTTTGGTGGCGAGAAGCCTTTCGTGGCAAAACTCGATTCGCTCTTTATTCTTGATGGTAAGATGGGGGCCGATGCGTCGCCCGACATATCGGGACTTATCGGCCAATATGCTCATGGCAACGAACCCAGTCACCACATTATCTATATGTACAACTATGTAGGCATGCCCTGGAAGGCTGCTCCTAAGTTGCGCCAGGTGATGAATACGCTCTACAGCGACGGCATCGACGGACTGAGTGGTAACGAAGACGTAGGCCAAATGTCGGCTTGGTACATCCTCTCTTCTATGGGCTTGTATCAGGTTGAACCTGCTGGAGGCAAGTATATCTTTGGTTCGCCTCTCTTTAATAAGGTTGTTGTGAACGTGGGCGGTGGCAAAACATTTACCATCGAGGCCAAAAACAATAGCGCTAAGAACATCTATATCCAAAGTGCTAAGCTCAACGGCAAACGTTATACTCGTTCGTACATCGACTATAAGGATATTATGAAGGGTGGAACACTCGAATTTGTGATGGGCGACCAACCTTCTACTTTCGGTACAAAGGTTAGCGACAGACCTTAATCACTGCGTTTGGGCTTGGTGCTTGTGGCACGTTTGCCCTGCAAATACTGATAATGGCGTTGGAGTATGGCCTCTATTGGGCTGCTCCAACGCCATTGTTTATTTGCGCTTGTACTTGTGCCAACACTCGCAGCCCATGGTTTTGGGGCTGATGTAGCTTGTCGGTGGCAAGGCAAAGTGCGTGCTTGCTCTGCCTAAGAAAAGCTAAAAGAAGGGTAAGCAGTTGCTATTTCTACCGTACAAGATAGCTTGTAGCCACGCTACAAACTGCTTGTACGAGAACTTAAACGCACAACGCAACGCGTAAACGCTTTCTTTGTGCTAGGCCAAGACGGGTGAAAGGCGGGTTATTGTCCGCCAAGGCGTTCGAAAAACACAATCACATCATCCCATGTTTTGAGGTCGTTACCGCCAAAAAGGATGGACGAACCAAGGAAGTTTGGGTGTTCGTGGCGCGAGATAAGATAGTCGCCATACAGCAAGTTGGTGTTGTTGGCAAACACCACCCTATTAAAAGCTGGCGCATTGAGGTGCTGTTGCACCCACGCCATCTGCCCTGTAAGGCTATTGGGGGCATTGGTTGGCGAGGGTGCCAGTATGTAAACATCATAACGTTCGATAAGCATTTCGTAGGCTTTGTGCATGCTGGGCAGTGGCTTTTGGTAGCTATCGGCCATTGTATTGGTGTCGATAAACACGATGGGGCGTTGTCGGCCCGTTTGATTATCGTCTATTTGGCGTATCAATGGCAGAAGATAGTGCATGGCCACCTTGTCTGTTAGTCGGTGACCACCATGAAAATGAATGGCCGTGGGGTAGTGTTGGGCAAAGAGGTCGAAGGTGTCTACACTTGTATCTTCGTCGCCGAACAGTCCTGTTACGCGTTGCTGTTCGGCTTCGTCAATGCCATCGAACAACAGTGTTGTAATTTCTTTATATTCGTTTACCAAGGCTTTGGTTACGATAAAGTCTTGAATGCCGTCGGCTCTAGGGTTCTGAAAAGTTTGTTTGCCCACCATGTTGTGCTTCACCATCGTGTCGCCCATCTCGAAAGCTGGGTTAATGAGTATGCGTTCAAAGCCTCTTAGCATCTCGGTGTACATGCCGCCCATTGATGTTCCGATGATGAGGTGGGGTTTTTCGGCATCGCACGTTTGCTTTAATAGGTCTAAAGCCTCAGCGGGATGTAAAGGAAGGTCGGGCGCAATCACGGTGGCCGCTGGCATAAGTGTGCGCAGCAGCGTAACCGTTCCCGACTGACCCGACGAGCCGAAGCCGTGAACGTACATTATTTTTTTGCCCTCCATGAGGGCGGGATATGTTATTGTTGGGTTCATTTTTAATGAGGATTTTTTTAGGAGTTATGGAGTTAAGGAGTTACCGCTCGCTTTGCTCGTTAGGAGTTAAGCCTATTCTTGAGGAGTTAAGGAGTTAAGGAGTTATCACTTGCTTTGCTCGTTAGGAGTTAAGGCGTATGCATGGGAGTTGAGAGGTTAAGTTGTAGTTACTCTGCAACAAGACTATTGGCTTAATTCCTTAACTCCTATAACTCCTCAAAAATAACTTCTTAACTCCTCAAAAGAACTCTCCTTCTTAAAAGGCAATTCAAGTTGTATCCATTGTGGGCGATGAGGGGTGTCGTCGATGTTAGAAACCTGCACGCCAAGAAGTCTTACAGGGCGTTCTGTGTAGTCCACTTCTCTTAAAAGAGCCTTTGCTACGGGCAAGATATCATCCTTTTTCAGAAGTATGTGGGGCACAGTTCGGCTGCGTGTAATCTGTGTAAAGTTGTAGAACTTCACTTTTAGCGTGAGTGTTCTGCCCTTAAAATCGTTCTTTTTGAGGCGTTCCACCAGTTCTAGCACCAAGCGATAGAGTTCGGTGAGTAGCACGGTGGGGTTAGAACTGTCTTCTTCGAACGTGCGTTCGCATCCCACCGACTTTCTTATCCAGTGCGGTTCAACAGCTCGGTTGTCGATGGCGCGGGCAAAGTTATAGTATGTTTCGCCAGCCTTTCCAAACACTTGTTGCAATCTCAGACGCGAGAGTTGTCGTAAGTCGGCACCGTTGAAGATGCCCATAGCGTGCATCGTCTCGGCTGTTTTATGCCCCACGCCCCAAAAGTCGGTGATGGGCAGATTGTCTACAAAGTGTATTGCGCGACTGGGATGTATCACCGTGATGCCGTCGGGCTTGCGAAAGTCGGATGCCACCTTAGCCAAAAACTTATTGAACGACACCCCTGCCGAAGCCGTGAGTTGCAGTTCGGTGCGAATTTCCTGCCTTATGCGTTGCGCAATGTCAACGGCTAGGTCGATATTTAGTTTGTTTTGCGTAACGTCTAGGTAGGCCTCGTCTAGCGAAAGCGGCTCAACAAGATCGGTATAGCGGTGAAAAATCTCGTGAACCTGCTGCGACACCTGTTTGTATTTTGCAAAATTGGGTGGCACCAATATTAGTTCGGGACACAATCGCTTAGCCTGTACGCCCGACATGGCCGAGTGCACCCCATACTTTCGTGCCTCGTAGCTAGCCGTACAGATCACGCCACGACGTTCTTCGCTACCAATGCCCACGGGTTTTCCACGCAGCGAGGGGTCGTCGCGTTGTTCCACCGAGGCATAGAAGGCGTCCATGTCTATGTGAATGATTTTGCGATTGAAGTCTTGCGCAGGCATATCCAGTTGTTGTTGGGGCGAAACGCCATTGCAAAGTTAGTTATTTTTTGGGGATAAAGGGATGATAAACGATACCAATAGCAAGGAAAAGTCACGAAGAATTGCTATCTATACCTTTCTTTTTTAGCTCTATTATCATTTTCGTGAAGTCACGAAAATGATAATAAGCTTTAGCTTCAAGCACCTTACACTTTCTCATTATAGAATTGAGCGTATATGCAAATCACTCCGTATCTAGCACAGCATCTAACAGCTGATTGGCTATTTGTGTGTCGCATATACGCATAATGCTTGAGTCTACAGCACCTTGCCCAAATAAATTGATATCACCATACCAAACAATACGGCGATCTATTATCGCGCATTGCACTGATAGATTTTCGTGTTGGTATGTATCCATACCGAGACAATTCTCTTTCCCACTATCAGTGTGCATGTTGTTGGTGTGTAGGGCAACCTCTATCCCATTGCGTTGTAGCTCGTTTAAGGTAGTCGTTAGCCAGTTCGCGCGCGTTTACATCTTAGTTTTGGGCAGGCCACCAAAATACTGTTTTGCGCTGCAATCAGGTCGCGCTTGAATGGGGCGAGATAGGTCGTGGCATTGAACAGCAGTTCGTTTGTCGTTTGTTCTTCCATGATTTTGCCTTTCGGGCGACTGTAACCAACGGCAGCATAACCTCTTAACCGTTTGCGATACATGTTTTCGCACAACGGAATACGAATGTCTACGTAGTCGTATATACATACTTCGTGTTTGCCATCACTGTCGCGATGTAACCGACCAGCATATTGCGCCACACTACCTTTCCACGAAATGGGGAGCGTTAGAAACAAGGTGTCGAGCCTGGGGTAATCGAAACCTTCGCCCACATATTTACCTGTGGCCACGATTACAAGACTATCGGTTGGGTTGATAGTTTTTAATTGCTCCATCTCTAGTCGTTTGTTCTTGGCAGAATCTGCACCAATAAGGGTTATCACATGAGTGGCAAATGGCGAAAGTAAGCGTGCAAGCTGCCGCACATGCACCGTAAGGCTACTCAGTACGAGTGGTGTTCGACCTTCAGATAATGCTGTTTTCACGTCTTCCACAATGAGTCGGTTTCTCTGTTCGTCGGTCGACATGGCCTCTATCATTTGCGCATAGGTGGAGAGATTGGCTGAAAAGGTGCGGTAAGACGTGAATCGGGGTATCAATCTGCGTGTAAACTCTTGTTTGTCTATCTGGCTTTGGGCGTCTACCGTGTACCTTATCTTACCGCATTGCATGAAGATGATGGGTTGATGTCCCTCTTTGCGGAATGGTGTAGCGGTCAAGCCGTAAACATATCGTGCCTTGACGTTCCGCAAGACCTGTTCGAAGCTCACGGCAGGAACATGATGACATTCGTCTACGATAATCATACCGTAGTCTTGTACGAAGGCTTTCGCTTCACCATTGTGTAGGCACGACTGTATCATGGCAATGTCGACAACACCTCTCAAAGAGTCTTTGCCTGAGTAAAGTTGGCCGATAGGCAACCTGTTTTCGTTCTTGTTGTCTGTTTCCGTGTCGTCCTGTGCTGGCTTTATTGGTGCAAGGAACGTTTCTAACTGCCGTTTCCACTGGTCGAGCAGCGACCTGCGATGCACCAAAACCAATGTGTTTACCCTGCGTTGGGCAATCATGGCTATGGCCAGAACGGTTTTTCCAAAGGCTGTTGTGGCCGAGAATGTACCTGTTTCATGGGCCAGCATGTGGTTTAAGGCTTCTTGTTGCTCTTCGCGAAGGATGCCCGTGAACCTCACGTCGATGTTGCTGCCGTGGCAAGTGTGGTCGTTAATAGTGATGCTTACGTTGTTATCCCGTAGTATCTGTTGTACGTCGTCTTCACAACCGCGAGGTAGGGTAAGGTAATTAGGGGTTAGTTCGGAACAGGAAATGATACGTGGGATGGCGTAAGTAGGCAAACGCATGGCTTGTTTGGCATAAAACTCGGGGTTGCGAAAGGCTGCAATGCGCTTAAAAAGGTTGATGGCCTTTGGTGATAAGCCCTCAAGTGGGATGTAAAGCATGTTGGCTTTGGTCAGTGTGACAGACGTTGGGAAGTCTGATGAGCCTATCATAACAGGCTTTGGAGAGTTCCACGGTGTGTCCTCGTTACTCTTTGTTAGTTCGCTAAATTCAAAGGAATTATGTGTTTGCAGTATTTCGTCAACAGCACTTTCAGTTATCTTGACTACTTCCAACAGTATTTTCCATTGGTCGGAATAGGCATTAAATGCTTCGTCTACAAAAACACTATTACCGTTTCTCCGTGCTAGCCCTTGCAATGGCAATGCCACTAAGTTGCCAAATCCGCCTTTGGGCAGCGTGTCTTGGTTTGGGAAAAGGCGATCGTATGACTTAAACGAGAACCGCATTTCCTTGTTCATCGCCTCTGCAAGTAAGGCATTGCCCAATTGTCTGGCTTTAACGGCGGTGATGGCTGTAGTGAAGAAAATCCATACATGTGCTCCGTTGCCCGACCGCGACCGTTCTATATAACATGGTATGCCCCATTCTTTGCACACGCCCGCGTATGCTAGCACGTCGTTTTTATACCCATGCTCGCAGTTTTTATCGTCAAAGTCGGCACAAAGAAAATGGCAAGTGTTATCTTCCAAGATGGGATAAAGGCCGATAACATCGCGTCCATGTTCGTCTTTCCCTGCAAGGTGGTTGTATAGGTGTTCATAAGTTAAAGGTGCAAAAAGACGGTTGGGACAATCTGCACAGCGATATTTGCGTTTGTCGCAATATTGTCTGTCCCATTCCCGTTGGCAAACGGGCTGATAGCCTGCCTTTCCCGTGAGGCTATGCCATCGTTTGGCGAACACGTCGTTGCGGCCTTTAAACAGGCTTTGGAACAATAACACCTTGTCTCTTAATGAAAGTTTGCAGTTGGAAAGAGGTTTGTTGTATGGCTGTAAGGCGATTGCTGAGCACTTGTTTTCTTCAAGCGTGATGCCATGTTTTGCTAAAAGCGATTTAAGTCTTTCGTTTTCGGCCTTCAATTCGCGTATCTGTTCTAAAGCTGATGTTGTTTCGTTGTGCTTGTTTGCATCCATATCTAAAGATGTTTAAGTCTTCAATTTAGCAAACACACATGATGTATATGCACCTAATGGTTTGTTAAGACAGTTTCACCCCTCTTCTCCAATCCTTTCTTCTCCCTCTTCTTCCAGTGTCTCTAACACAAAGATGGCATGGATTTTGCGTTTCTCTACGGGTGGAATGTCCATGTAATTGCGGTAGAGGTCTTTGAGGTAGGCGTCTGGATTGCAGGGGGCCATGAATTGTTTGCCCTCGAAAGTGATTTCGGTGAGGGGGAAAATGCTGTCTTGACGGTGCATAATGCCGTAGCCGTTGTTGTGTAGGATATTGGATATATAGGTGTTGCGGTTACGGTTTAGGGTGCATAGCAGAGCCCAAGCGGTGCGGCAGATGGCGTATTTTGCACCGAACCAAAAGAATTCGGCAAACGAACGAAGGCTGTAATGGTGGGCTTTGTGCAGGATGGAATAGCTGCGCGAGATGCCCAGCGTTAGCTTTTTAACCAGCTTACGCGAAAGAGTGGGGTAGGCGATAAAGGGAAAGATGTCTACAAAAAGCCCCTTTTCGTAGTTGTGCGAGAAGTCGTCGCCTGGTTCAACGAAGAACGAGTTGAGGTCGCGCACCTTGGTTATGGGTTCTTTGAGGTGCTTGTCTATCAGCGGTGACTGCACGATAAGACCTTTAGGTAACTCTTTTTGCGCCACTTCAACAAAGCGTTGCATGTCGGCTTTGTGCATGGCGATGTCTATATCGTCGTCCCAGGGAATGAAACCGCCATGCCTTACCGCGCCCAATAGTGTTCCGCCGTCAAGCCAATAAGGAATGTTATGGCGTTGACAGATGGCGTGAATGGCTTCGAGAATGGTGAGTTGCTTTAGTTGACAGGCTCGAAGGTGGCGTTGTTTGAAACGTTCGAGGTGTGTGTTAGCGGTCATCGTGTGCCCTCCTAACGTCTATCACCAGTCCTGTATCGTCAGAAAGCAAGGTGCGCACAGTTGCTTCAGCCACTTTTTCAGATGTAAGTAGCGTGTTGTCAGGTTCAATTCCGAAGTTCTTTACGCGCATGGGCGTCTTCGTTCTTTCGGGATTGATGCAATTGATGCGAATGCCGTCGGCCTCCCATTCTTGTGCAACAGCCTGCACAAAGTTAACGATGGCAGCCTTGGTAGACGAGTAAATGCTGTAGAAAGCGCGCCCACGTGTGTACGAAGAGGAGGTGAAAAACACCAGTCGACCATTGCTTTGTTTGAGGAAAGGGTAGGCGACAAGGGCTACATTCACGGTTCCCATGTAGTTGGTTTGTACGCTATAGACAATGTCTTCGTAGTTCATTGTGGCCAAAGGTTCCTTTTGTAGCAGTCCAGCAGTGTTGACAACGTAATCAATTCGCCCTTCTTCTTTTGCCACTTCTGCAAAGGCGCGCACTACATCGTCTTTGTTTCCTACGTCTATTCCGTTGCTGCTACGCGAGAAACAATGCACCTTTGCACCTCGTTCGGTCAGCATTTTGGCTGTGTCGGCACCAATTCCGTAACTGCCGCCAAACACAATGGCCACCTTTCCTGCAAGCGAAACTTGGGCAAGGTCGATGCGTTCGGCTTCGGTGTTGCGCAGTTGGAACAGCTTATCCAACATGTATGTGTCTTCTTTGTAGGTGAGTTTCATGTTGCTTTCTTCGCCTTCCACCACGTAGATAGGCGTTTGTGGCAGGTATTTTTTCACCACACCGCAATCGTCAGTGGTTTTGAAATTGGGGTCGAGTAGTGCTTTTTCGTAAGCCTCTTTAATCACATTAAGGTCGAAGGCCTGTGGCGTTTGTCCGCGACGAAGACGCGAGCGGTCGGGGATATTGCTAATAAACTCGCCCTCCACCTCGATAATCGTATCGGCCGAAGGCATGGCCACATCTATTGCCGAGTAGTTTTTTAAAGCCTCCACCACATCGTTAAGGATGCGATGGCTAACCAAAGGTCGCACGGCATCGTGGAAGATGAGATTTACATCTTCGTTTTCGTAAGCTTTAATGGCCGAGAGGCTCGATTCATATCTTTCGCTTCCGCCTTTAAGAATGCGTTTCACTTTGGTCCATCCGTTTTTCAATACGATGTTTTCGATGTCTGCAATGAGCATGGCATTGCTCACAATGGCAATCTCGTGGATATGATTGTTACGTTCAAACACATCTACCGTGTGTTCGATAACCATTTTTCCTGCCACCTTGAAAAATTGTTTGGGTGTGGTGATGCCTAATCTTTTTCCCACTCCGCCCGCCAAAACAACGGCGATGTTACGTTTTGCCATATTGATGCGTTTGTGTTTCTTTGTATGCAAAGGTAGTGTAAACTTAGTGATTAGGCAAGTAAGAAGGCAAAAAAGCGGAGTATGTGAGTGTCTATTAAATAGCAATAGCGGACAAACCATTGCTGGTGTGTCCGCTATTGTGTTGTTTGTATAAGCTTAAGAAGGCCATTTGGGGTATTATGAATACCTTAAAATCTGTCCAGGTCGTACCTTATCGTTGCGACGCATGTGGTTAAGTCGGCAGATGGTATCGACGCTTACGCCACGTTTTTCGGCAATAGAAGCCAGCGTTTCGCCCGAAGCCACTTTATGATAGAGCTTTTCGGCCGTGTTGTATAAAGGTACTTGTGGTGTATCTTCTCTATCTCGGCCCACTTTACCGTACACATCTTCTTTGTTATAACCACCATGACCAACAACGCCACGTAGCTGAGTAGCCTCGGCCGAAGCCATTTCGTAGGTAGAACGACGGAACATGTAGTTGTCGGCTACCACGTCTTGAGCCCTGAAGTCGAAAAATAATGCGGGGTTAAGTGCCACGCCACAGAGGCGCGTTTCGAAGTGAAGGTGTGAGCCAGTGCTTCGTCCGGTGTTGCCACCCAGGCCTATTGGGTCTCCCGCTCTTACATCTTCGTTCTCTGCAACCAATTGTTTAGAGAGGTGTCCGTAAATTGTTTCCAGACCGTTAGGATGCCTAATCACGATGTATTTGCCGTATCCTGCAGCCTCGTATTTCACGATACGCACCTTGCCAGAGAATGCTGCGCGAATGGTGTCGCCAATATAAACCTTAATATCTAAGCCTTTATGTTGGCGGCCCCAGCGACTTCCGAAGTTACTTGTAACAACTCGGCTAGGTGTGGGCATACAGAAATGACGGAGGTTGATGAGAAAAGAGTCGGGCAGTGCCGTGATGTTGTGGGTGCGAGTATTGTCCCACGAGTCGTATAGACTCGCTGCAGGCGACATCGCAGCTTCTTTTCTTAGGATGTTTTGCAGTGCAAGTGTGTCCACCGATTTCATCTTTCGGTCAACGGGTGCTTGTCTTGCCAGCAGGTCTTGCGCGGCCATGGGTGTGGCGCACATGGCGAGCAGTGCTGTAAAAGCAATCGATTTAATTGTTCTTTTCAGTCTCATTGTACTTTATTTAGGTGCAACATGGGCGAAATTAATGATGGTATTAAAATTCGCTTGCTAAACCATTTTTGCATGGTTGTTGATAGTTATGTGTCAAAAGACTTTGCAAATATAGCGAATATTTACCTAAAATCGCACGTTTTATGTGCTTTTCTTCAATAGTTAACATGTTCGAGAGCAGGGCTTATTTTAGCTGAAAGCCTTTATTTATGGCCTAAAAGAGGATGGTATGTAATATTTTACGTTATAATTTATTAACGTTTAATTCCTTGATTTGGACATAATTTTTCCCCTTTATTAATGCATTGTGTGCCTACACTGCAATGTTTTATTGTTGTATATGATTGCAAAAATATGCGAAATTATATCGCGTTTGCGTCTTTTTTATTAGTGCTTATTTAAGTTGGGCTTACTGTTATGGTGTGTGTTTTAGATTACTTGTTTTGGGTTGTGTATATATAAGGTGGTGAATGCTTGCATGTGAATGTGAATTTTGTTGAAACTTTTTTACATTTTGGGGCTGTTTTGCACATATCTAGGCAGAATGTGCGATTATTGTTGTTGTGAATGTGGTTCGAAAGGGGGGAAGTTATTCCCTCTTTGGGGCAAAAGTGTAAACACCAGTGCATCCCCTTGCCAGGCATAAGCGTAGGGCGAAGGGGATGCACAGCGGGTGAGTATAGGGCTAACCTTAGTTTTTTGCTCTTATTGGGTCGTTGTATTGCATTTGCAATCGTAGTAATTCTTTCTTGAGATTGCGCGTGATGGCTTCCGTTCCTGGTTTACCATACATGTTGTTAAGCTGCGAAGGGTCTTTCTTCAAGTCGTAAAGTTCCCACGAGTCGATATCATCGTAAAAGTGAATAAGCACGTAACGGTTGGTCTTAACCCCATAGTGGCGGCACACGTTGTGCTCATCGGGGAACTCGTAATAATGGTAGTAGAGCGACTTGCGCCATGGCACGCGTTTGCCTTTGAGTAGTGGCAGCATCGAAACACCTTGAATGTCGCTGGGCACTTTCGCGCCAGCAAGTTGTAAGAAGGTGGGTGCATAGTCAATGTTTTGCACCATTTCGTTTACGTCGCCATGCTTTCCGCCAGGCAAATACATTAGTAACGGTGTGCGGAACGACTCTTCGTACATGAAACGTTTATCAAACCATCCATGTTCTCCCATGTAAAAACCTTGGTCGGAGGTGTACACAATGAGTGTGTTGTCTAGCAGATTATGCTCGCGCAGGTAGTCGATTACGCGCCCCACATTGCGGTCAACACTGTGGATAACGCGCAAATAGTCGTGCATATAGTTTTGATATTTCCATTCGGCCAATGCATTACCCGTGAGTTTGTCTTCCTTAAACTTCTTGATTATGGGGTCGTAATGTTTGTCCCATTGTTCTCTTTGCGAGGGCGACATACGGTTATGTGCCTCTCTTCCCCATTTTTCGAGCCACTTATTAGAATGTATTTCGTTTTCGCGGTCGGCCATTTTCAGGTCGTACACCAGGTCCATATCTTTAATGATGCTCATTTTTTGTTTGGCTGCAGCCTGTCGTCCTTCGTAGTTGTCGTAGAAAGTGGCGGGCAGTGGATAAGTTCTGTCGGCGTAAAGGTCGAGGTCGCAGGTGTCGGGATTCCACACACGGTGTGGTGCTTTATGATGAAGCAGCAGACAGAAAGGTTTTTCTTTGTCGCGTTTGTTTTCAAGCCAGTCGAGCGCAACGTCGGTAATGATGTTGGTTACATAACCTGGTCGTCTCAAGTTTTTGCCATTACACTTGAAGTCGGGGTTGTAATAGTCGCCCTGTCCGATAAGAATATCCCAGTAATTAAATCCTGTTGGTTCGGATGCAAGATGCCATTTACCAATCATTGCCGTTTGGTAGCCTGCCTTTTGCAGTAGTTTGGGGAAGGTTTGTTGGCTGCCATCAAAGGTCTTGGTGTTATCGGTAAAGCCGTTAGCATGACTGTGTTTGCCTGTGAGCATACAAGCACGCGACGGACCGCTAAGCGAGTTGGCCACATAACTGTTGGTAAATCGCACGCCATTGTTAGCAATCCAGTCGATGTTTGGTGTTTCAATAAACCGCTTGTCGTAAGCGCTAATGGTTTGATACGAGTGGTCGTCGCTCATGATATACACGATATTCATGGGCTTTTTTTGCTGAACCTGCTTTGTTTGGGCCATTGTTTGAGCCACTGGTGCAAGCAGAGCTGCTCCTGTTAGAGACAGTGAGAGGTTTTTGTTCATTGTTTGAAAAGGCGATATGTTTGTGTTGAGCTGCAAAATTAGCAATATAATAAGGAAAACAAAACACTTAGACCAAATAATTGTGTGCCCCAACAGCGAGAAGATGCTGGATGCCTTATGTTTTAATGGCGATAAAGAGAGGGGAAAATGGTGATAAGCAGTTGAGAGAATAATGATAAAACCATGCGCCGAGATGGCATTTCAAGGTGTGAAGGGCAGGGGACTGGCGCTAAAAGCATGTCTATGGATATGTCGCAACCATCTCGGGCACACAGTTGTTTATCTCTATGGGGATAGTTTCAACGCGCGCATCGTTCGGCGTAACCACCAATTTAACCACGCAAGCCCGTGTGTTGAGGGGTTTGGTTTGGTCGAAAATAAAGTTGCCGATGCTATAATATATGGTGCTTGTTTTATATTGTTCGATGGTTTGAAGGGTGTGGGTGTGGTGGCAAACAAGGAGGTTGGCGCCTGCACCAACCAGTAAACGCGCTTGTTGGCGTTGTTGCGCCGAGGGTGTTAGTTGGTGTTCGGTGCCCCAATGCAAACTCACCACGATGTAGGCGTTGGGTTCGGCAAGGCGCAAACGCTTGATGCGAGTCACCAATGTGTCGAGCGACTCATGACTAACGCAGGGTTTATGGGGCAGATACGCAAAGTTTTCGAGGGGCAAGCGCAGCGAAGCAAGGATGTAAACGGGGCGCGGATGGGTGGCTAGCACAAGGGGTTGCGAGGCCTGTTGCTGGTTTTGTCCTGCTCCAAAGGGTATCATCCCCGCCAATTTGATGTTCCGGTGAGTGTCTATCAAGGCGTCTCGGCCTTGGTCTATGCTGTGGTTGTTGGCCAAATTAAGGTGGGTAAATCCATGTTTGGCTAGCATTTGTAGCCATTCGGGTTCGCCTCTGAAGACGAAACGTTTAAAAACGGGTTGCTTAATCTTTGTTGTGGGGCATTCAAGGTTGCCCACGATGTAGTGCGATTGGTTGAAAAACTGTTGCAATTTGGGTCCAACAAGGTTGTTCAGCCCTAAATATTCGATACGCTTACGCACACCGCGGTCGAGCAGTATGTCGCCTGTAAAAACCACAGTGAGCGAGTCGGCGCTCTGCGCTTTCACACCACAGTGACTGAAAAAAGCAAGGCATAACAACACTAACACACCGCGCCAAAGATGCCCAATATGCAAAAATAACGTGCACCCCATAGCCTTTGAGGGCGTTAGGGGTGCGACGTTGGAGTGTTGAGATGCTTTTTGAGGCATACATTTAGTTGTTGTTGGGGTGAGAATGGGTTTGCACGAGTGAGCTAACTGCCAATGTTAGCACCCTGAACTGTAGAAAATTTCTTCGTTGTCTAGTGGCATGTTGTCTAGCGGGACGGTGATTTCGTCCATCCATTTTGGCACGCCAAGGTAGGGTTTGGCCTTTAGTTTCTCTTGCCATTCCTCGTCGGTGAGTCGTTGTTGATTAATCGACTGTTTCAGTTCGCGGTAAGACAGCACTGCGCCACGCATCAAATATAGTTCGTTGCCCACGGGTACTGCCACGTAGATAACAAAGGCTGGTCCTGTGCCTGCATAGAGAATGGAGTGGTTGGGATTGTTCAAAGCATTGGCTGTGTATACATCTGCAATCAGTGCCACACTCTTATCGGCTCCTTGAATGTTATCCCATCCATCGAGAAATGGCTTGTCGCCTTTGGCCAGGTCTAGCGAAATGTTTTCTACTTCCGACCCAATAATTTCGATATAGTTATAATCCTCGTCGCTAAGAATGGGGTTGGAAGATAGTTCTTTCTCGCTAATCTGCAACAAAAATTCGGCCATTTCTTTCACTCTGGCTGTGGTGGCATTCATCATTGGTGTATTAAGCTTATAGCGTTTGTACACACTTTCAAGTTGCGATACCAGTTCAATAGCTTTTTTCCAGAACTGAATATTGGGCTCAACATAGCCTTTTACGATGGGTTCGGGTGGTCCGCCGTCTCCACATTCAGCCCCCATGGGTTGTTTGGCATAAAGAATGGCGTCGTGTTTCAGTTCTGCCCACGAAGCCAAAGCCGCGTTAAGGTTTTTCTTTTCCCATTGTGGGGTGAGCATAAAATAGGGAGCATCAGGCACAGGCTTGTTCATTTCGTTGAGCGCCTGCACCCATTTGTTGGCCACAGTGGTGTTCCAATTAATCTCTTTCATGCGCTGTTTCATGGCTTGCAGCGTGGGTACAAATCCTTCCCAGCGTTTGTCTTCTTGCTGTTCTTGCAGCAATATACGTTCGGCTGCAGGGCAACCCATGGCAGCAAACACATCTAGTCCGCTTGGTGCGTCGCGTTTGGTTACATTGTTTTTTGCATCAATCATTTCGTTTAGCACCTCCGCGTCGGGCATATAGCGTTGCGGCATCAAATTGATTTTGTTGTGCGAGGTGTTTTCAAACTTCGGTCGAATGCGTGTTTGCTTATCTCCCACCTCGTTGATGCGTTTGGCAATAGTGTTCAACAGTTGCTGATTGTTGAATATTTTTTCGGGAGAAGCGCCCTGCATCTGTTCAAACACTTGCATGATGGTGATGTTATCGGGTTCGCCAAACAAGAAGGTGATGGGTTCGAACAGCGCATTGTAGGCACGTTTCATCTGTGGGTCGGTTCCAACAATGTGTGCAACGAGCAAGGCCCGCTTGAGTTGTTCGGGCTTGTCGGTACCAAAGGGCACGCTTTGCAGCCACATCATGGTGCGGAAATAGCGCTTGATGCGAGCCGAACGGGTGTAATGCCCACGCGGACGATAGAGCGAATAGGGGTATTTCACATTGTTATAGCCCAAGAACGAAGAGTAAGTATCTTCCGATGCATTCACTTGTTTAATCTCGGATGCCACTTGTTGCTTGTAAGCTGCGCTCACACCGGCAGGCGTTTTGCCGGTAGAAAGGGCTATGGCCACGGCGAAATAGGCCTGACAAAAGGCTGCTGCCTCCTTAGTTTGCTTCCCTGTTGAGGGCGTTGTGGCCAATTGTGTCATGCGGTTGAACATTCCCCGCGTGAAGATTGTCACCAGCGAGTCGAGCTTTTTCTCTTCGGTGTCGCGCAAAATATTGTCGAAATAGAAGTGGAAAAGCTGTAAATAAAGGTCGGTGGTTACGAAACTGGGGAAGTTGGAGTAGTCGTTTTTCTCGTAAACATGAAACAATTGCTGCAATTGGTCGGGCACGATGGCAAAGCCCTGCCTGCTGATGGCGGCATGCAATCTTGGGTCGAAGTTCTCTAATTGAAAGGGGTTAATCAGCAAATCCAGGTTAACCACTTGTCCTTTAGCCAACTTGTTTTTGTTGGCTAATATCTTATTTTCCTGCTCTTCAATCTTTTTAAGAAACGCTTGTTCTTCTTTCGTTAGCTTTGGTTGCCTTTGTCCCCATTCGTTGGTGTTGTCTATGTCAAGTGTTTCGTTCTCGTTGTCGCTCCTGTTCCACATCAACGAATCGTACCATGTTGTTTGTTGGTAGATGGCGCGCAGGTCGCCTTCTTTAAAAATATAACCTTCGCGGGCCTTAAATGCATTTTTAAGCACGCGCAATTCGGCGAGCGACAATTTAGATAGGTCGGTTTTAAGGTTTATCTCTTTGTTAAAACGCTCAATATCAAGTTTTCCTTTACCGGGTAAAATCACCCGTTTTGGTCCGTCGTCGGCATACAGCGTAATCCCAAATGCCACAAGGGCGATTAGTAGAAAAATTCTTTTCATTAATAATTAATTAGTTAAAGATGTGTTATGCCCTTGTTGTTGCTGGGCATACATCGGGTTTAGGAATCAATTTACTAACTCTTGCAGGGCACATTTTGTGCTACACGTATATATAATAGGTGTTGTTTGCCAATGAGGGGCGAGCAATGAGTGGTTTCTAAGCTATTGGTTAAATACCTTCAAGGCCTTTTGGCGCTCCACTTTCATGGCCATAAATCGCACAAATTCGAAGCCGAAGCCCTGCCAACGATATTCGGCCACCACGTATTGTCCGCTGCTGGTGGTTTCCAAACTGCGCACCACGCCATTCACAAAGCGAAAATCTTGCAGTATTCCGCCCAGCTTCGACCCCATCCACATGGCTCTAACGCGATTCTTGTAGTTCTTAAATACAAAGAGTCGACGCCCTTTTTGCTTGTAGTATCGGGTGCTTTTAATCACGCCCACCAACGCTTCTGTTCGGCCATCGCCATCAACATCGCCTGTTTCTAAACGATAAACTGGATAGCGAAGCGCCCAGCGGTTGGTTGTCGAATCGGTTTTTAACGTGAGATAATTAAGACTATCGTTCACCGATTCTATGCTATAGGTCTGCGCCCTCATGCTTTTTGAAGCACATAGGGCAATCATTGCTATGCATGCGTATGTTCTTAAAGCGGCTGTCATTGTTGCACTTGGTGGGCGCGTGGCGCTTGGCCTTCAGTGTTTATAACGTGTTGCTTGTTAACTCGCCATGCTTTACGCTCCTATTGATATTGCAAAAATAAGACATATTTTCTAAAGTTGCAAGTCTTTTGGACGATTGTTGGGGATTTGTTGGCAATGGATGGCTGCGTGTATGCCGGTTGTAATCTCGCCAATGGCTATCTTGGCGGATGTGCCCTATTTGGATAAGAGCTTCTGCTTAACGTGGCTGCGCCCCTCACTTTTCCCAAAATGGCTCTGTATTACACCCTCATTTTCGCCTTTATTATCACAATCTATTTGCCAAAAACACAAAATGTGGGTAGAACGATTTAAAAAAACGCACTGTTTGCCTATGCTTACGCCGAAAATGGCTATTTTTGCAGTTAAGATTTTAACGTTAAACCCAATATAAAGTTATGGCAAAAGTGTATCAATTCATGGCCGACGGATTTGAAGATATCGAGGCGTTGGCTCCTGTTGACATCTTGAGAAGAGGTGGATTAGAGGTGGTTACTGTGAGTATTATGGGACACGAGTTGGTGACGTCTACCAATGGCGTGTGTGTTAAGGCCGATGTGCTGTTCGAAAATGCTTGCTTCGATGATGCCGACCTGCTGCTATTGCCCGGCGGACTGCCTGGGGCTACCAACCTTAAAGAACATAAGCAGCTGGCCGATGTGCTTAGACAACAGGCCGAAGCTGGACGAATGATAGGGGCTATATGTGCTGCTCCGATGGTGTTGGGCACTATGGGGCTGCTTCAAGGTAGGCGAGCCACTTGCTATCCTGGTGTGGAACACACTTTGCACGGAGCTGAATACACTGGCCAACTGGTAACGGTAGACGGCAATATCATCACTGGCGAGGGGCCTGCTGCTGCTTTCCCCTATGCTTACACGCTGCTCGCGATGCTCGTTGGACACGACAAAGCCGAAGAAATTCAGATAGCCATGCGCTACAAACACCTTATGGCCGAACGCTCTTAACTAGCTTTAGCCATGAATTATGTTGTGATTGTTGCTGGCGGAAAGGGTTTGCGCATGGGGGGCGACGTGCCCAAACAGTTTCTCTTGCTTGGCGGAAAACCTGTGCTGATGCGCACCATCGAGCGCTTTCATGCCTTTGATGCTCAGCTACAAATTATTTTGGTGCTACCACCCGACCATCAAGGTTATTGGCATGAACTATGCCTCGCACACCATTTTAAGCTGCCTTACTTGCTGGCCGATGGCGGTGCAACGCGCTTTGAGTCGGTAAGAAATGGACTGGCTCTCATCCCTAACGATGCTCAAGGCGTGGTGGCGGTGCACGATGGCGTGCGCCCTATGGTGTCGGTGAAGGTCATTGAACGCTGTTTTGCTATGGCTTGCAAGACTCAAGCGGTTATTCCCGTTACACCAGTGGTCGAAACGCTGCGACAGATAATGCCCGATGGCGCTAGCCAAACGGTTAATCGCGATGCCTACAGATTGGTACAAACACCGCAAACCTTCGACTTGCAATTGCTCAAACAGGCCTACCAACAGCCTTATAGCACAGCTTTTACCGACGATGCCTCGGTGGTTGAGGCTCTGGGCATGCAAATAACAATGGTTGAAGGCAATAAAGAGAATATCAAAATAACCACTCCTTTCGACTTAGATGTGTGCGAACGTCTTTGGATTTCGACTCATTCGGCTGCGCAATAATGACTAGGCGTAAGGCAAATATGCTTTTGACTTAACGCTTATTTCACAAACTCAAACCCTACAATGCACTCCATACTAGATCAAGACATCATGTATCTGCCGGGCGTTGGTCCGAGAAAGAAAGAGATTTTGAGCAAAGAACTCAACATCAATACCTTCGGCGACCTGCTAGAATACTATCCATATAAGTATGTCGACCGCACTCAAATCTATCGTATTGCCCAATTACAGGGCGATATGCCTTATGTGCAGCTGAAAGGGCGCATTTTAAGTTTTGAGGAATTCGATATGGGACCGCGCCGAAAACGCCTCATAGCACACTTCTCGGATGGGTGGAACGTGGCCGACTTGGTTTGGTTTCAAGGGACTAAATATATTCTTAATACCTATAAAGTGGGGGTGGATTATATCGTGTTTGGCAAACCTAGCATGTATGGTGGTAGGTTTCAGATTGCACATCCTGATATAGACGAGGTCACTGAACTGAAACTTACCGAGATGGGCATGCAGCCTCACTACGGCACTTCCGAACGAATGAAGAAGGCTGGCATCACTTCGCGAACTATGGAAAAACTCACAAAGGGATTGCTCGAACAAATGCAAGCTCCGCTCACCGAGACGCTTCCGCCCTTTATTACCAATGCCTTGCATCTCGCTTCGCGCGATGAAGCTATGCGAGGGGTGCATTATCCACATAACAACGATGAGTTGCAACGTGCTCAAATGCGATTGAAGTTTGAAGAATTGTTTTATGTGCAACTCAATATTCTGCGCTATGCCAATTATCATCGACGTAAATATCGTGGCTATAATTTCTCAAAGATTGGTCAATATTTCAACGACTTCTATCACAACAACCTGCCTTTCGAACTAACGGGTGCCCAAAAACGCGTGATGCACGAGATACGTAACGATATGGATAGCGGTAGGCAGATGAATCGTTTGGTGCAAGGTGATGTGGGCTCGGGTAAAACGCTCGTGGCGTTGATGGCGATGCTCATCGCTGTGGATAATGGTTTTCAAGCTTGCCTCATGGCCCCAACTGAAATATTGGCCGAACAACACCTGGCCACCGTGCTGCAAATGTTGAAGGGAACGGGCGTAACGGCTGAATTGTTAACGGGTATTGTGAAGGGTAAACGACGCACCGACGTGTTGCAAAGGCTTGCCACAGGCGAACTACATATTTTGGTGGGCACGCATGCCTTGCTTGAAGATAATGTGCAATTTGCTAACTTAGGACTGGCTGTGGTTGACGAACAACACCGATTTGGCGTGAAGCAGCGTGCCAAACTGTGGGCAAAAAACGATAATCCGCCACATGTGCTGGTGATGACTGCAACGCCCATACCGCGGACTTTGGCCATGACCATCTACGGCGACCTTGATGTGAGTGTGATAGACGAACTTCCTCCTGGACGTAAACCTATCCAAACACTGCACAAATACGACAACCAAACCACCAGTCTATATGCTGGCATTCGCCAACAGGTGAATTTGGGACGACAGGTGTACATCGTTTATCCTTTAATAGAGGAGAGCGAGAAAACCGATTTGAAGAATTTGGAGGAGGGATATGCTGCTTTGACCGAGATTTTTCCCGAATATAAGTTGAGCAAGATACATGGAAGGATGAAATCGAAGGAGAAAGAAGCAGAGATGACGCGCTTCGCTAATGGCGAAACGCAGATACTTGTGGCAACAACGGTTATCGAAGTGGGGGTGAATGTGCCTAATGCTTCGGTGATGGTGATACTTGATGCTCAACGTTTTGGCCTCTCGCAGTTGCACCAATTACGTGGAAGAGTGGGGCGCGGTGCCGACCAAAGCTATTGTATCCTTGTTACAAACCGAGCGCTTTCGGCCGAAACTCGTAAGCGCATCGACATTATGTGCGAAACCAACGACGGCTTCCGTATTGCTGAAGCCGACTTAAAGTTGCGTGGCCCAGGCGACCTTGAGGGTACGCAACAAAGTGGTATGGCCTTCGACCTTAAGATTGCGAATATTGCTCGCGATGGCGCTTTGGTGCAATTGGCCCGTGATGAGGCTCAAAAAATCATCGAACGTGACCCCGATTGCAACCTGCCCGAACATGCTATGCTGTGGAATAGACTCAAAGAATTGCGCAAAACGAATATTGATTGGGCCGCAATTAGCTAACAAGAGTAGTTTTTGGCGTTGCTTTGCTCCTTCTTTTTCGTTCCTCGAAAAGTGCGTTTTGCCTTTCCACTTCGCGCAAAGCTCTGTGTTGGCGATTTCTAATTCTCACCATGACAATGTACGAGCAAGCTCGACATTGTTCATTGGGCTTAACGAAAACTTTTTTTTCAACGCCCCATTCTTGTTTTACTTGTCGACAGTGCTGAAAATATTTTACAAAAGGAAAATTATTCGCCCCTCATTCTAGCGAAAATTAAAGCCCAAAACCATGCATTTAGCCTATAATTTAGCCCAACAGCATTTTGTTTTTACGTCCTTTTCGAGCATTTCGTTTGCGTTTTGCACCATTTAGCCTTTCTAGATTGAGGCCAGTTCATAAATTCACATCGCCCCAAAACCAGCTTTTAGAACCTAAAAACCTACTTTTTGAACACGTTTTTGCACAGATAAGTCTTGTTTTCCACCGTTATTTAATGCATAAAGTCACCATGCAGTACGCAAAATTATGCAACCCCACTTGCATTTTCCAGCATTTCATCTCGCATTTAGCACCATTTTACCCCGCGTTTTGCACCATTTTACCTTGCGTTTAGCAACATTTAGCCTTGCGTTTTGCTGCTAAACGCAAGGCTAAATGCAACAAAACACTCAAGTTATTGCTACAAAACGCCTATTGTTCGGCCTCTTTCGCATTTCTATGCAATGCAAATGTTGTATTCTCGCATTTAGGATTTACCCCATTTGATGCTACAAAAAAACCTCGCGAGAATGTAATATTTGCGTGCGAGTGAACAGTTGTTGGGTTTTGAGGGCTGTTTTTGCGCGTGAATTTACGCTGAAAATTTTACATTCATCCAGCCAAATACAACTTTAAACACAAGCTAAACCAAGCAGACCATAAACAATAGAAAAGTAGTAAGCACAGACACGACCATGTTCCCAAATAGTGGCCGAACGAAAATAGAAGAATAAACTGGGATTGTATTTGTTGCGCCCTTGCATACTTTAACGTTTAACGTTAGGTAGCTGCTTGATAAAGCATGTGGCCTCACTTGATGCCTACGTTTTTTGTAATTTGGTAGTGAACGGCAAAATTGTATTCGCTATTTAAAAGGGCAGTCGACTCCCATATATATAAATAAGGTGTATTTGCTTATTTTGTGTTCTTTTTGTAAGAAAAGGAAAAAAGTTGCAATTTTCGTTGATATTTTTCTTAAAAAGGCTTGTGTGTTGTTGATTTTCTTTATACCTTTGCATCCGCTTTCAGGAACGAAGTTATCCTGAAGCAAATGAAA
>NZ_CALKQY010000067.1:0-8251 GCF_937990675.1 Hoylesella shahii
TTATGAAATTATGTGCATGAGGGGGAAGCTTACAACTGGGTTTTAGGACTGACCCCTAAAGACACGCTGTTCTGAAACAATAACGCGAAACATTCAGTTTGGTTGCTTCGTTTTGCATTAACTTTTGGCTCAGCATTGAATAACTGTTTGCGTGCAGCTTGTATATAGGTGTAAAAAATGGTTATTTTACTTGTGCGTACCTAAGAATTAAAGTAACTTTGCATGTCTTAGCACTGATGTTGAGCGTGAGACTGAAGCTTATCTCGTCCAGAATACACTCAGCACGGCAAGATTTAAATAAAAAAGATGCAATGGTTTTAAATAAAAAAAGGAGATGGCATTGTCTTTCGGGGCAAGAACCAACCGACTTGGACAAGCAAGTGATGTATTGGGAGAATAAGGGAAAGTTGGTGCCAACTCGTGAATTAATAAAAACGCCCGAACAAATTGAAGGTATAAGGCGTAGTGGCGTTGTGAATACAGGTGTGCTAGACGAAGTGGCCAAGCACATCCGCGCAGGCATGAATACCCTTGAGATAGACAAAATTTGCTATGATTATTGTACTAGCCATGGCGCAATACCAGCTTGTCTCAACTACGAAGGCTTTCCAAAAAGTGTGTGTACAAGCATTAACGAGGTGGTTTGCCATGGTATTCCCAAAGAAGAGGATGTGTTACAAGAGGGAGATATCATTAATGTAGACTTTACTACAATTCTTGACGGATATTATGCAGATGCTTCCCGCATGTTTATCATTGGTAAAACCACGCCCGAGAAAGAACAATTGGTGCGTGTGGCCAAAGAATGTCTTGAGATTGGAGCAGAGGCAGCTAAGCCTTATAGCTTTGTTGGCGACATTGGACATGCCATTTCTAAGCATGCTGAGAAATATCATTACGGTGTTGTGCGCGACTTATGTGGACATGGAGTTGGGTTAAAGTTTCATGAAGAACCTGAAGTGGCACATTTCGGACGTCGTGGACAGGGTATGTTGCTTGTGCCTGGTATGGTGTTTACCATCGAACCCATGATTAATATGGGTACTTGGAAGGTGTTTATTGACGCCGACGACGAATATGGCTGGGAGGTTATAACGGGTGATGAGTTGCCAAGCGCCCAATGGGAGCACACCTTCTTAATGACCGAACACGGCGTTGAGATATTGACTAGATAAAAAGAAGCAATGAATAACGATAAAGACGTTTATATATTAGGTATAGAAAGCAGTTGTGACGATACCTCGGCAGCCGTGCTACACAATAATGTGTTGCTCAGCAATGTGACATCTTCGCAGGCTGTTCATCAAAGTTATGGTGGAGTGGTGCCCGAATTGGCTTCGCGTGCACATCAACAAAACATTGTTCCCGTGGTAGACCAAGCCTTGAAAAAGGCTGGAATTGAGAAAGAACAGCTATCGGCAGTGGCTTTTACACGTGGTCCTGGACTGATGGGTTCGTTGCTTGTTGGAGTTAGTTTTGCCAAAGGATTTGCTCGTGCTTTGGGTATTCCCATGGTGGATGTGAACCATCTACAAGGGCATGTAATGGCGCATTTCATTCAAGAACCCGATATGCAAAATCCTATACCACCATTCCCTTTCCTTTGTTTGCTGGTTAGTGGAGGTAATTCGCAAATCGTAAAGGTTAACGCGTATAACGACATGGAGGTGTTGGGACAGACCATTGATGACGCAGCTGGTGAGGCAATAGACAAGTGTTCTAAAGTAATGGGATTGGGTTATCCCGGTGGTCCTATCATTGATAGGCTTGCAAGACAGGGCAATCCAGCAGCATTTAAGTTTGCGCAACCCAATATTCCAGGGCTAGATTATAGTTTCTCGGGATTAAAAACCTCATTCTTGTACAGTCTGCAAAAATGGATTAAGGATGATCCTAACTTCATAGAGAACCACAAAGAAGACCTTGCCGCAAGCTTGGAATTTACCATTGTAGATATCTTGATGAAAAAACTGAAGCTGGCAGTGAAGCAAACGGGTATCACTCACGTGGCTGTGGCAGGAGGAGTGTCGGCAAATAACGGATTGCGAAATGCTTTTCACGAGGCAGCCGACAAGCTGGGGTGGACCATTTATATCCCTAAGTTTGGGTACACCACTGATAATGCAGCCATGATTGGCATCACTGGATATTTTAAATACCTGGATAAGGTGTTTTGTTCAATCGACAAACCCGCTTTCTCGAAGGTTACTTTCGAGTAAGCATAAACATTTATTATAATGGAACTAGAAACAAAAGTGCTTAGCAGAGAACTGCAACAACGCATGTACGACAATGGTCTTACCATCGCAACTGCCGAAAGTTGCACTGGCGGAAGGGTGGCACAAGCCGTTATTGCCACGCCGGGCGCATCTAAATATTTTAAAGGTGGCGTGATATGTTATAGCAATGATGTGAAAGAAAACTTGCTAGGCGTAAGTTCTGAAGTGCTTGCTGAAAAATCTGCAGTGAGCGAAGAAGTGGCTATACAAATGGTTAAAGGAGCTTGCGAAACGCTTAAAACTGATTATGCGATGGCTGTTACAGGTTATGCTGGACCTGTTGCTGGTGATAATGATGGCGTTCCTGTAGGTACTATTTGGCTGGCCTGTGGCACAAAAGATAAGACCATAACCCTGAAGTTGAACGAAGACTATGGCCGCGATATCAATTTGGCCATCGCCACTAACCGCTCCTTGCGACAAATGCTCAACTTTATTGACGCTGAAAAGGACACTACGGAGGAATAATAGTTGTGAATGGGCTGATATAAAAAGCATGCAGTTGGGCCGAACTTGAAAGTAAACACCGCTACACTGCAGCTTTTGCTATGCCTTATATAATAAAGAAGCAAACGTTCAAGCACATACTCAATACCTTTTTGGGATGTAAGAGCGTTTGCTTCAATTTGTTTGTTATGGAGAACAAATAGCATCGTATCCCATAACCCAAGCAGAGAGTGCAAAAAATACGTCCATATAAAGCTAAATAGGCCCAGAATAGGTCTCTAATACCACAAAAAACATAAAATCTTTGATAATTAATTGATTTGGTTAGGTAATTAGAAGAAAATTTCGTAATTTTGCATCCTGTTTGGAGTAAGTATCAAAAAAGAAAACAAAAAAAAGATAGCAATGTCGAAGATTTGTCAGATTACAGGTAAAAAGGCAATGGTTGGCAACAACGTATCGCACTCGAAGCATCGCACAAAGCGTAGTTTCGACGTGAACTTGTTCAGCAAGAAATTCTACTATGTGGAAGAAGGTTGCTGGATTAGCTTGAAAATCAGTGCCGCAGGTTTGCGCCTTATCAATAAAGTAGGTCTTGACGCAGCGCTTAAACAGGCTGTTTCAAAGGGCTTCTGTGATTGGAAAGACATTAAAGTTATAGGAGAATAATTATCATGGCAAAGAAAGCTAAGGGTAATAGAGTACAGGTTGTTCTGGAATGTACGGAAATGAAGAATAGCGGATTGGCTGGTACAAGTCGCTATGTTACCACCAAGAACAGGAAGAACACTCCTGAACGTATGGAACTAATGAAGTACAATCCAATCATGAAGAAGATGACGCTTCATAAGGAGATTAAATAACGTTTAATTAAAACAAGACTATGGCAAAGAAAGTAGTTGCAACCCTTCGTGACGGTTCAAAAGACGGACGTGCTTACACCAAGGTTATCAAGATGGTTAAGAGCCCGAAAACCGGCGCATACATCTTCGATGAGAAGATGGTACCTAACGAAGCCGTAAAGGACTTTTTCAAGAACTAAACCACTTTCGACGTAAGTCGAAGTAATGCATCATATAAAGGGAGGACGTTTGGGCGTTCTCCCTTTTTTGATGGCTTTATCTTTTTGTATGTCTTTGGTTAAACCCAAATCGGCCATTAGAGCCTAAACAGATTTTATTTTTCTTGTCGAGCAGATTGCCTGTCTTTGTAACGTAGGCGTAGTGGGTTACGTCAAGTTGCAAAGACAGGCAATCTGCTCGACAAGAGAATAAAGGTTGTTAGGAAACAACACAAAAACAAGAATTCTGTAAACATTGTGGTTTAATGACCGATTTCGATTTAATAGTTGCCCTTTGTTGCTTTGTTTTCAATCATGCATATGGTGTGGCAATAAGGCAAAGTGGAGTGAACGATTGTCCTATCAGCTTCTCTTTGCTTTTATGGGTGAGTCACTTGAAGTGTGCGAAAAACGTGATACAGGCTGGTTGACACTGAATAAATGACTTTGTTTTGTTAAGGTACTAAATGATATACGCCTCCGCAAAACGTCAAATGGCGCTTGCGGAGGCGTAAATGCTTTGGTGAGGTGGCGCTAGTTTGTTTTAACAGCTACCACACTAGTTAGTTCGGGGTCGAGATAGAAGGTTTGTTGATACGGCTTTTTCTCGCCCTTCTCGTCTTTCGCTTCAAGCGTTACGCGAAGCATAAGCAGGGTCTTGGTGTTCGTTGGACGTTGCCCAAACTTGGTGTCGGGCTTGTAGAGGCCTCCGTTCTTTACATCGGATTGCAGCGAAAGGATGGTTGTGTTGTCCACACGGTCGGTCGAATCGAGCTTGCCAACATCACTAATCGACACCGACGATAGTTGTGAGTACTCATCTACGAAGTCTTCAACTAATTGTTTTGCCGAGTGGCGTTTGTCGCAACTTGTGCCAGTGATAGCCAAAAGGGCCACGACAAGAAGTGAAAAGACGTGTTTCTTCTTCATCATTTATTTTGCTGGTACGTTTTTAAGAACATCTAACAAATGATCCCAAACCATCTGCACTGTGGGAATGAGCAAGCGTTCGTCGGGTGTATGTACGTCGCGCAGTGTAGGACCAAACGACACCATGTCCATGCCTGGATAGCTTGTGGCAAACTGTCCGCATTCCAATCCGGCGTGAATACCACGTACAATGGGTTCTTTATTGAACAAACGCTTGTAGGATTCAATAGCAAGCTTAGTGAGTTCGCTATTTGGATTCATTTGCCAAGCGGGGTAACCGTCTGTTTGTTCCACTTCGGCTCCAGCAAGTTTCAGCACGGCTGCAACAGCATTACATTGGTTATCGAGATTGCTCATCACGTTACTGCGTTGCGAAGCAAGCAATTCAACAGTGGTATCGGTGGTTTTTACTACGGCGATATTGCTTGATGTTTCTACCATTCCACCCAAAGCAGGATCTTGGCAGATTGCAAAAATACCATTGGTTAGGCCTTGTAGAGCCATAATAAGTCGACGACTAACATCTGACGGCAGCACTTTTTCTGCGTTTGCGCTTTCCATTGCAAACTCCATTGCGGTGTCGGTAACGTGGAACTCGTCTGCCACATTGTGTGCAAAAACATTCCAATCGGCACGCACGTTCTCTTTCACGTCATTAGGTACAGCCATCACAACGCGTCCATCGCGGGGAATAGCGTTGTGTAGTTTGCCCGAATTGAAGCTAGCTAGACGTACGTCGTATTTCTCTTGTTCCAAGTAAATAAAACGCGAAAGCAGTTTAATGGCGTTGGCGCGCTTCTTGTTGATGTCGTCGCCAGAGTGGCCACCAGTAAGTCCTTTTACCGAAATCTCTAGGAAGAAATGGCCTGCGGGTGCATCTTCTTTTTCAAAGTGGAACACGGCATGTGTGCTTCTTCCGCCTGCGCACGATACAAATATCTCGCCTTCGTCTTCCGAGTCTAGGTTGATAAGCCAATCGCCAGTCATAAATCCAGGCTCCATTCCCGATGCGCCTGTCATCTGAGTTTCTTCGTCGCTGGTGAAAACGCACTCCAGCGGACCATGTTCTATATCATTGCTTTCAAGCACTGCCAATTGCATTGCAACGCCAATGCCGTCGTCGGCACCCAATGTAGTGCCCTTAGCCTTCATCCATTCGCCGTCTACATAGCTTTGGATGGCATCTTTGTTAAAGTCGAATTCTACGTCAACCAGCTTGTCGCACACCATATCGGTATGACTTTGCAGTATCACAACCTTTCTGTTTTCGTAACCAGGAGTGGCTGGTTTGCGTATGTTCACATTGTTCACGGCGTCTACTTTTACGTCTAGTCCGTGTTTTTTGGCGAACTCTTTAAGGTATTCTACCATTTTTTCCTCGTGTTTTGAGGGGCGAGGTATTTGATTGATCTGTTTGAACTGTTCGAAAACACAGCTCGGTGATAAATTACTTTTATTCATATTTTGGTTTCTTTTTGAGTGATTTCGTAAATTATTAACTATCTTTGCAGCGTTTGAACACGGCATTATCGTTTGCAAAAATAAACAAAATGGCAGAGACATTAGCTTTATCCCTGTTAATAATTGCTATTGCAGTGGCATTATTATGTGTGAAGATGATTTTTAGAAAGAACGGAAAGTTCTCTTCGCAACATATTCACGACAACCCTGGACTTAGAAAGCAGGGTATTCATTGTGTGATAGACCAAGACAAAGAGGCGCGACGCACTGTTGCATCCGCTGTTAGTGAGCGCAGCGAAAGAAGCGCGCAATGCGATTAACAAAATTGCTTGGCATTAAAAGGGAATAATAAAAACGAGAAAAACAATATAAATACAATTAAATGAACAAGAAAAAAATTTTTGGAACGTTGGCCATTGCCGCAATGGCTACGGTGGCCTTTAGCTCTTGTAACAAACAGAACGAACAGGTCGAGAAAAAAAGCGAAACTGCTCCAAAGAGTGAAGTTGGAAGCTTGAAAATTGCTTATGTGGAGGTTGACTCTATCATGACGCAGTACAAGTTCTGCAAGGACTATTCGCTCATCCTACAAAAGAAAGGACAAAACATCCAAAGCACGTTGGCATCTAAACAACAGGCTTTGCAGGCTGCTGCGGCTAACTTCCAACAAAAAGTTCAGCAAAACGCTTATACGCGCGAGCAGGCTGAAGCTATTCAAGCAGGACTGCAAAAGCAAAATGCCGACTTGCAAATGCTGAACCAACGTTTGAGCAGCGAGTTCCAAGTGGAAACCGAAAAATATAATTCGGCCTTGCGCGATAGCATCCGTCACTTCCTTAACGAATATAATAAGGATAAGAAGTACAGCTTGATTTTGAGCAAGGCGGGTGACAACCTGCTATATGCTGACAAGGCTTTCGACATCACCAACGATGTTGTTGCAGGATTGAACAAAGCTTATAAACCTGCTAAGGCGCTGGAAACACCTAAGAAATAATGCTATGAGTAATTCATAACATATTTTGCCCCGATGGCTTAGCGCTGTCGGGGCAATTTATTTAAGTATGGAGAGGAAGATTGTATTATTGTATAATGTGATCGTAACCAGGTGGTGGACATAACGATTGTTTTTTATCCTGAACTCGTGTACATCATATATGTAGCAGTTGTGCCCATTAACTGCTACAAATTCAATGACACGAGAACGATGGATTAAACCTAATTAGAAAACCATTCGGGGCTTTTGTTTCCTGCCTTTTTTACTGATTTAATCCTGTTGTATCAGCGTTTTAATCGTACAAGACCTTTTGTACACCCACTACAGACCTTTTGTGGCGTGACGACAAGTCGTTTGTAGTCACGCTACAATTGGCTTGTAGTGAGGCTACCGATAAGTTGTAGCCACACTACAACTTGTTTGTAGCGCATCGTCTTCTTGTGATAAGTGTTTCTAGGAATCGTTCAAGGTCTAGGAAATGTATAAGAATTAGGTTCTAATATTTTTCTTTTTTAAAAAAATGCGAGAAAAGAAAAATATCTATATTTGCAAAAGTAAGCCCTTTGACTTGCAAAATCGGTTTTTATAAACATTAAACAATCTACCTATATGATGAACTTGCGTTAAAGCTCGTAGATAAGCATCTTTACGCAGTACTATTAGCAATCTTGGTGTCAGAAGATTAACGATTACAATTTTCTTTATCAGTATGTTTCTCGTATTATATTATAGTATATCTTAAGTACAAGACATAGGCTTTGTATTGGTATTCTATTGCTATGTTATTAATAGGTGTAGTGTATGATTCTGAAGATCAATCAATAAGCGTTTCTGTTTTTTGAATATTAAATAAACAGGAATACGGATCGTAGCAGAACAAAAGAAAGAAAACAACGAAAGCGTAGGAAGGGAGCGAACAATCATTTTTTAATGGTAAATGAAAAAAAATAAAGAAATAATTTGTGGTTTTGAAAAATTGTAGTACCTTTGCAGCGCATTTGGAGAAATGCCTTGTTAAAAAGCTGCGGAAATAGCTCAGTTGGTAGAGCACAACCTTGCCAAGGTTGGGGTCGCGAG
>NZ_CALKQY010000068.1:0-20020 GCF_937990675.1 Hoylesella shahii
CGCCATCGCGTGCGAAGTTGCGGTTAAAGGCAATGTTATGGTTGGTGTTTGTTAATAATCCCCCCGCGAATAAGGGGTGAATTGACATTGCCATTATCATGGCCGAGCCGGCTTTTTTTAATGAGCGCATATTAAACAGTTGTTAATATCTTGGTTACAAAGTTAGTGAAATTGTTCGAATTATCACTATTTCTATTCCACTTTTAACCAATGTTAATGTTATTACTACGTTTATCTTTACCTTAAGTTATTATATATTGCACAATTTCAACGATTTGCACATTCTTTGCACATATCACTTACATTTTGTTTTATTGCTAGTCTAATATTATATTGCAAAGATTATGCCTGTTTGAGTGTTGGATACGACACGCGTGTGTGGTAAATACTCTTCAATCTTTCTAGCATAACGGCCTTTGCCACAGCTATATCCCTGAACGTAATGGGGCATTCTTTAAAGTGCCCTTCTTCAAGTTGCGTATCCACAAGCCTATCTATCAATGCCTTAATACTCTCTTCCGTGTACTCGGGTAGCGAGCGCGAGGCTGCCTCTACCGTGTCGGCCATCATCAAAATGGCCTGTTCGCGTGTAAAGGGATCGGGACCTGGGTAAGAGAAGTCGCGCACATCAACTTCCTCATCGGGATGTTCGTTCTTATAGTTGATGTAGAAATACTTGGCCATACCACAGCCATGATGGGTGAGAATAAACTCTCTTACAAAGCCTGGAAGATTGGCTTTTTCGGCCATTTTCACGCCTTCGGTTACATGACTAATGATGATGCGAGCACTTTCTTTATAAGGTAATCCCTTGTGGGGGTTCACGCCCACTTGGTTTTCGGTGAAAAACACGGGGTTATTCATCTTTCCTATGTCGTGATAGAGTGCTCCTGTACGCACCAGCAAGCTATCTGCTCCGATGCGGTTGGCTATCTCGGCTGCCAAATTTCCTACAGTAATAGAATGTTGGAATGTGCCTGGTGCCACCTCGCTCATCTTTCTTAATAGTCCCTTATTGGTGTTAGAAAGTTCGAAAAGTGTAACGTTGGATGTAAAGCCAAACGTTCGCTCGATAACAAACATCAAGGGATAGGCCAGCAAAAGCAGCACGCCATTGGCCACAAAGTGGCTATACATGCTCACTTCAAAATTGGCCACATCACCCGTTTGCATCAACTGCAGCGTGAAGAAGGTAACAAAGTTGCCCACGGTTACAAACAAGGCACACTTAAACAATTGTGCTCTACCCGAGAGATCGCTCAAGGAATAGATGGCCACCAGTCCACTTATCAACTGCAAGAGTATAAATTCGAACTGATATTTCACGGCTACGGCACAGATGAGCACCGCCACGAGATGCGCGATAAAGGCCGTGCGCGAATCCATAAACACACGAATAAACATGGGGCCGATGGCAAAGGGGATGATGTACACGCTCAGTAAGCTGTGCTCCATAAACAGAGACACTATCACTGGATAAATGGTTATCATCACATAGAGCATCACCACCGAGCGCACTTTGCCTAGATATCGTGGTCTAAACAGCACAATGAAGCACGTGAAGAGGCAAAGCAATAGCAGCACATAAATAAACTGTCCGATAACGGTGTTTTTAATCTCGGCCTTTGACTCATTGCGACGTTCCAATTCGCGGTCGAGCGAAGTCAATACGCGGTAAGAATAGTCGTTAACAATCTCTCCGCGGTCGATGATTTTCTGACCTGAAAGCACCATACCGCTAGCCAATGGCACCGAACTAAGCAGGTCGTTCAATTCGGTTGTGCTTCGTTCCTTGTCGTAGGTAATATTGGGTTGCACATAACTCACAATATCGGCCTGTTGCAAAGCCTGCTTATAATCACTCAAAACTTGGTCGTCGAGTAACTGCTCGTAGGCTCGCATCGTGCTATAAATGCAGCCTATTTGCATGCTCTGCGCCCTTTTACCAATGATAACACGCACCATATTGTTCGAATCTTTGGCAATGGTGTTATATTGTGCCGTGTTAATAATACCCGACTGATAAAGGCGATGCAGCCTATCATAGAGTGTGTGCATCTGTGCAGCTGGCACTCCAGGAATGCCATTAGGGAAGTCGGCATGCAATTTAGCCATCTGCTTCTTCTCCATTGACTTATCATAGTTGTAATAGGGTTGGAAGAGGGAGAGCAAAGAGTCTTTCTCTTCCCTAATCACTTCATCGCTTTTGTACACGGGGAAGTCGAACTTAGCGATAAGCGACCCATACATCCAAGGTTTTCCCACATCGTATCGCAATTGCGGTTTATTGTTTCGTGGCAAAAACCACATAATAACAAGTAGCGACACCAGCACGAAACCACCTAATGACAACACACTTTTGAGGTTGCGCCCTTTAGTTATAATGGAATCATTCATTATTATATCTACATTGAGGTGCTAGGAAAGACAGCGCCTCAGTCTCTTGTTTTGACTGCAGACAAGATGTCCTTACACGAGCAAGCTTTTTTCTAACAGTTTCTACATACGTAATTTTGCGTTCTTCAAGGCATCTTGCCATCTTATCACAGAGAGCGTTCAACAGACGCCTTAACGCCTTAATTATTAGTTGCGTTCACCTTTAGCAGCTTATCTCCTTGCTAACTCTCCTTAGTTAACTATTCATTTCTATTTGGCGAAAATACAAAAAAAACATCAAATACAGAAAGAAAATCGGAACTTTCACACACTTCAATCATTAATTTGTTTGTTTATTATACAAAGTATGCAATATAGCATGTTTTTGAGACGTTCTTATAGGTATAGTTTCAAATTAACGGTGCTAATAGTTAAATTCTTTGAAACCGTTATCAATTATTCAAGAAAACGCTGTATCTTTGTCTTTGCAAATCAATTTAATATTAAGCAAAAATATGGAACAACAAGATTTAGAAAGACTTATAAGAGAAAAAGAGGGGATTGCCTCGGCAGCGTTCCCTGCTTTGATGCGTAAGGTTTACGTATGGATGACGTTGGCACTGATTATCACAGGCGTTACGGCATACGGCGTGGCTCACTCTGAAGTGCTCATGCAAAAGGTTTTGGAAAGCAGAGGTATTTTCTGGGGTTTTCTCCTGGCCGAGTTAGGTCTGGTTTGGATTATCAGCCGCTTTATTGGTAGGCTTTCGCTTACCACCGCAACCCTGCTTTTCATCGTTTATTCGGCTCTTAATGGTGCCACACTTTCGGTGATTTTCATGGTTTATTCGCCTGCTGTTATCACTAAAGTGTTCTTCATCACCGCTGGAACATTTGGCGCAATGGCTGCTTTTGGCTACTTCACCAAGACCGACCTAACTTCGCTGGGCAAGTTGCTTATCATGGCTTTGGTGGGTATCATCATTGCTTCGCTGGTTAACTTGTTTCTTATTAAGAGTAGCACGTTCGACCTCATTGTGAGCTACATCGGCGTTTTGGTGTTCGTGGGACTAACTGCTTACGACTCGCAGAAGATTAAGAACTTGCTGCTTGAGGCCGACGATGTTAACGAAGAGTCGCAAAAGATTGCGCTCATTGGCTCGCTTGCGCTATATCTCGACTTTATCAACCTCTTCCTTTACTTGCTTAAAATCTTTGGAAGAGAAAAATAAGCGTCTCTACACCGTAACGAGAAGCCTTGGTTTGGGGTGCTCAATAGCACTGAACCTAAAATATTAACAATGGGCCTCACCGCCAAACTCTTTGCTTGATTGCGCGTTAGCAACTTGCCTTGCTGTTCTTTCATGAACATTTCGCAACAATTTGCTCTCGCTGCACTTCTTTAAAGGGTTGGCGGTGAGTTTTTTTTTGCCCCATAGTTTGAGTTATAAACAAGAGAATTAGGGGCCTGCAACTATTGGTACACAAAAACATTGCACACAATGCACCCACACATTACTATATATAGGCGTTTGTTTTGACCCTTAGCAAACTATGAATGCATGCCGTTCAACACTTCATCAGCTCAAAGGTGATACAAGATATCACGATGCCTATTGTAAAGTTTTCACACTTAGTTTTAACTCAAAAAGAGCCCTCGCTAAAAAAATCCTAGCCGTTGGCTATAAATTCTTGCGTATTTCTGAAGTTTGTAACACGCTGATTTGGTGATAATTAGACTAAATAACACAGCTAAAAGACATTGTTTTCGTATGTTTATGAATTTTGGCCACAACTAAGTGCAATTTTATTCACTACCAATCGCGAAGTGCCTTTATCCTTATTTCTTCGTCATTTTTAGGTGCTTTTTCCCTGTTTTTTCCAGAAAATGAGGTAATATGCACCAAAACGTGTTGCGTTTTGCAGCAAAACGCAGTGCTATCTGCACCAAAACGTAAGGTAAAGTGGTGCTAAACGCAAGGTAAAGTGCTGCAAAACGCAGGGTAAAATGCTACTTTTTACAAGATGAAATACTGCCTGTAATGGGGAAATTTATACACAAGGGGTATGAATTTGATGATTTTGGCGGTCGGATTTTGGACGTAGTTTTCTGGAATTAGAAAGGCAAAACCATAGTAAATAGCAAAAATGAAGGGAGAATCGACTTAAAGTGCTTTAGAAAATTCATCGTTTTAGGGCTTTTTATCTAGTGTTTTGCGGGTTTGTTGGCCTAGAATAGTTGGCAAGGAAAGTGTCGTTTGTAAAATATTTTTATCGCATCAACGCAAATCCTTATCGCAAATATTGTGTTTATATAAATATGGAGTAAGTGCTGTACAGATATTCTTGCAGCACAAAATAAGGCTTATTGGCACATCGTTAGCTCGTAACGTGGGCGCAATAAGCCTTAGTGTATTGTGTTTTATGGCAAAAAACAGTAGCACATGCCATTATAAATCCTGTTATTGACCATGTTTCACTACCAATTCTCTTAAATAATGCAGGGCAATTAAATCTCTTCTAATACTCTATGGGTTGCTCCAGCCCTACTCTTTACATATTGGGCCGACTTTTCTCCAGCATCTTGCACGCGCCACGGGGCATCAATCCACTCGCGCATCAGTGCTTGAAAATGCTCTTTACTTTCTATTTCAAATCCGCCTCCTGCTGTCAACAGCTCTTGCGCTTCTTGAAAGCGCTGGTTGTTAGGACCGAAAACAACGGGTACACCCCATACCGCGGCTTCCAAAACGTTGTGGATACCCACGCCAAAACCTCCCCCTACGTAGGTTACATCGGCATAATGATAAACACTGGAAAGAAGCCCGTAACAGTCCATAAGTAAGCAATCGGCCTCGGCCACCGTCTCTATTGTGGCCTTAGAATAACGCACGCAAGGCCCTTTCACCCGCTGTTCTATCTGCTGCAGATGTTCTTCGCTCACCACATGTGGGGCAATAACCATCTTCCAATCAGACTGTTGATTGAAGAAAGGCACAAAAACATCCTCGTCGGGACTCCAACTACTACCAGCAACAAAGAGGTGTTTGCTCTGCACAAAGTTTTCTACCAAAGGCAGATGTTTGCATGTTTGCTGTATTTGTAGCACGCGGTCGAAGCGTGTATCGCCCGTAACCGACACATTGGTGAAACCTATTGAGGCAAGCAAGTCGCGACTTTGCTCGTTCTGAACAAAGAAGCGCGTGAAGCAAGCCAGTACCTTTGCATAGCTTTTGCCATACCAACGGAAAAATATTTGCTCGCGACGGAAGATGCTACTAACGCTATATGTGGGCACACCCCGATGCTTAAGGATGTGAAGGTAATTATACCAAAACTCGTACTTGATGAAAAAGGCCATCACGGGGTGCACCAACCGCAAGAAACGATGGGCGTTAATGGGGGTGTCGAGTGGCAAATAACAAACAATGTCGGCACCCTCATAGTTTTTTCTTACCTCGTAACCCGAGGGCGAAAAGAACGTGAGTAGTATTTTATATTGTGGATGAGTGCGGCGCATTTCTTCAATAAGCGGTCGGCCTTGCTCGAATTCGCCGAGCGAAGCAGCATGAAACCAAACATATTGAGCGCCCTCTTCAACGTTGTTGCGCAACACGTCGAAGGCTTCGCGTTCGCCTCGCCACATCTTTCTAACCTTCGAACTGAAGATGCTAGCGATGGCAACGCCCAAGAGATAGAGATATATAATGATGTTATACACGGGGTGTGGGGTTTTGATTGATGGGTGAAGTTAGGTCGTGTTGCTGGGTTTGCACCTATTAAAGACCAGCATTGACAAAGGTAATGCAGCATTGGGCAACCTGCCCAGCAACAAGACTTAAAGCCAAAGGAGTGTGGCGCAATGCCAGCCTACCCTACTTTAGCACCTCAATCGCCCTACGCAATCGCGCCAACGTTTCCTCTTTGCCAAGGAAAGCGCTGATATCGAACATGCCAGGCCCTTTGCCTTCGCCCACCAAAGCCAAGCGGAAGGCATTCATTACATCGCCCAACTTATAACCTTTGCTTTCTACCCAGGCAAACACCTCGCGTTCTTGGTTTTCGATAGAGAAATCGGTTAGTGATTCAAGCACTTCAGCCAATTCGCCCATTACTTGAGCCGAGTTTTCTTTCCAGCGTTTTTTCACTGTCTTTTCATCGTACTCTAGCGGTGCGTTGAAGAAGAACGAGCACAGTGGCCACAGTTCTTTCACAAAGTTAACGCGGTCTTTCATCATGCTCACCACCTGCACAATGCGCTCCATTGGCTCGTCAATACCATTGTTAGCCACCATTGGGGCAAAGAGTTGTGCGATCTCTTCGTTGCTCTTTTGAAGGATGTATTCGTGGTTAAACCAAATACCTTTCTGGTAATCGTACTTAGCTCCGGCCTTAGAACAGCGACTAATATCGAAGGCTTCAACCAGCTGTGGCAGGGTGAAAAGTTCTTGTTCGGTGCCAGGATTCCATCCCAACAGAGCCAAGAAGTTGATAACGGCCTCGGGGAAATAGCCACTTTCGCGATAGCCCGACGACACTTCACCAGTTTTGGGGTCGTGCCATTCGAGTGGGAACACTGGGAAACCCAATCGGTCTCCGTCGCGTTTAGACAGTTTGCCTTTGCCTTCTGGTTTAAGCAACAGGGGCAGATGCGCAAAGCGTGGCATGGTGTCGGCCCAGCCAAAAGCCTTATATAGCAGCACATGAAGGGGCGCACTGGGCAACCATTCTTCACCACGGATAACGTGCGTTATCTCCATTAGGTGGTCGTCTACGATGTTGGCCAAGTGGTAAGTGGGCAGTCCATCGGCGCTTTTATACAACACTTTATCGTCGAGGATGTCGCTTTTAATCATCACATCGCCACGAATAAGGTCGTTGATATGCACCTCTTCACCGGGCATAACCTTAAAACGCACCACGTATTGCGTGCCATCGTCGATGAGTGATGCCACCTCTTCGGCAGTCATCGTCAGCGAATTGCGCATGGTATTGCGCGTATGGGCATCGTATTGAAAGTTTTCTGTTTCAGCTCTTTTGGCCTCTAGTTCTTGCGGAGTGTCGAAAGCGATGTAGGCTTTGCCATCGTTTAGCAGCTGATCTACGTAGGTTTTATAAATTTCTTTGCGCTCGCTTTGACGGTAAGGACCGTATTTTCCGCCGAAGGAAACGCCCTCGTCGAATTTTATTCCCAACCATCTAAACGACTCGATGATATATTCTTCGGCACCTGGTACAAAGCGCTGCGAGTCGGTATCTTCAATGCGGAACACCAAATCTCCTCCTTGTTGTTTGGCAAACAGGTAGTTATAGAGTGCTGTTCGCACTCCACCGATGTGCAATGCCCCTGTGGGACTGGGTGCAAAGCGCACCCTCACTTTTCTTTCAGACATATAATATGCAATAGGTATATTCCCCTTTCCGGTGGCCACCGCGAGTTTACGGTTTGCTTTGGTAAAGCAGGAGACTGTTATTTACATGTTGTTTGAACCGTTGTTTGTTGCTTGCGTTTTTTACGCAGGCCAAACACACGGCCACTAATCTTTGCAAAATTAGTACTTTTATGTTTAACTAGCAAACTCTTTTACATAAAACGGCGACAAGAAAGGAGTAAGTTGTGGGCTTAGCTGCTAAATATCATGTTTGGGAATAGTGGTTTGATGTTGCCAAAGAGTTTAAACAGCGAGGTTCGCACTTGGGTTTAGCACAAAAAAACATCCCCCAAACGCCTGTAAAAAGGCGCTGGGGGATGCTGTTGTTTTGGACGTAGGCCCTAACTTACTTCAAGTTGGGGTTGATTTCGTGCCATTTTTCTACTGGAGGAAGCACGCCAAGGGCGATAACTTCTTCGCGCATCTTAACCAAGTGCTCGTAGCTCTTTTGCAAAGCTTCCATTTCTTCGGGCGTACCGATTACTTCTTCGTAAGCACATCCTTTCTCGGTGATGCTCACTTCCATTGCCATCATGATATGATCGATGCCAGCGAACGATACATAACGACCTGCGGGCCATGCAAATTCTTCACCACCCATAGCGGCTTCAATCATCTTAACCGATACGTAAGAGGGGCTTTGGAACGAGCTGCGACCACGAAGCTTGATGATGTTAGAACCACCTTGAACGGTCTTTTGCTTGATTTCGGCCCACTTTTCGGCGCTGAGTTTGGGTGTACCGATAAGGTCGAGCAGCGGTGTGCCTTGAACTTTAGCGGTAGAAGCGAATACAGCCATTGACTCTCCGTGGCCACCATAGGTGCGGCAACCAGTAACTTCGCTCTGTGCTACGCCGAAATGCTTAGCCAATTCGCTTTGAAGACGGATTGAGTCGAGTGCTGCGAGGGTTGAAACTTGTGAGGGTTTTAGACCCGACCAGATGAGTGTAACCAAGCCCGTGATGTCTGCGGGGTTGAAGATAATCACCACATGCTTCACGTTGGGGCAATAAGCCTTGATGTCTTTACCTAGTTGTTCGGCCACACCAGCATTGCCTTTGAGCAGGTCTTCGCGTGTCATACCTTCTTTACGAGGTGCGCCACCCGACGAGATGATGTACTTGGCATCCTTGAAAGCTTCCTTAACGTCGGTGGTATAGGTGAAATTAACACCCTCGAAACCACAGTGGCGCATTTCTTCTGTTACGCCAGCCAGTCCGGGTTCGTACACATCGTACAAGCAAATGTTAGGAGTTAGGCCAAGCATGGCTGCTGTTTGAGCCATGTTCGAACCAATCATGCCGGCTGCACCGACAATAACTAGTTTCTCATCTGTTAGAAATTCCATAATTAATATTGTTTTTTTGATTAAAGTAACTTCGTTGTATTGTTAGGGCAAAGGTAGCAAAAATTCTGATAAGCCACGCACTTTACATGCGCTTTAATTTGTTATAATTTTTAAACAAACATGCTTTTTGATACTTATAGTTTACAAAACTGGTGACAAAGGCCATGTTTTTCATTTTTATTTCATAACTTAGCCCCACGCAACAACAGGTTGACACGTTGCCCGCTGCTTGCTTATCGCATAAAACAACTTGCTAAGGGCAACCTTTAAACACAAATATGTTATCGAAACTTAAAACACTTGATATGAAAACAATCGAACAACGACTCGAAGGTTTGCGCCAATTGATGCTTAGAGAGCACTTGGCGGCTTTCATCTTTCCCAGTACCGACCCTCATTCGGGCGAATATGTGCCCGAACATTGGAAGGGTAGACAATGGATTTCGGGCTTTAATGGTTCGGCTGGTACGGCTGTGGTGACGCTTGAAGATGCTGCAGTGTGGACCGACTCGCGCTATTTCATCGCGGCCGAAGAACAATTGCACGGCACTGAATTTAAATTAATGAAAGACGGAATGCCAGGTACACCCTCGATTGCAGAGTGGTTGGCCGACAAACTGAAGCATACCAACAACACCGAAGTGGCACTCGACGGCATGGTTAACACGCTTAACGAGGTGAATGCGTTGAAAGAGGAGTTGAGAAAACTGGGCGGTTTGACGCTTAGAACAAATCTAGACCCTTTAAAAACAATATGGACCGACCGGCCCGAAATTCCTACTAACAAGGTGGAATTGCAGCCTTTGGAACTGGCTGGCGAAGAAACAAGGCATAAAATTAAACGCATTCGCATGGCACTTAGAGCCGTGCACGCTGATGGAACATTGGTGAGCACACTCGACGATGTGGCTTGGACGCTTAATCTTCGTGGCTCGGACGTGGAATGTAACCCCGTGTTTGTGGCTTATTTGCTTATCGAACAGCAACGCACCACCTTATATATTAATAAGGAGAAGCTAACAAACGAGGTGTACAACTATCTGCTTTCGCAGCAAATTGACGTGGAAGATTATGCTGATGTAACGAAGGGACTGGCTAATTATGCCGAATATAACATCTTGTTAGACCCAAACACCACCAACTACACGTTGGCTAAAATGGTGAAATGCCAAGAGATTGTGACAATGCCTTCGCCTGTTCCTGCATTGAAAGCGGTGAAGAACGAGGCCGAAATTCGCGGTTTTCGCAATGCTATGCTTAAAGATGGCATCGCAATGGTGAAGTTTTTGAAGTGGTTGAAACCCGCCGTGGAGGCAGGAAATGAAACGGAAATATCGCTGGATGATAAACTAACATCGCTTAGAGCCGAACAACCACTGTTCAAAGGAAAGTCGTTTGAGACCATCGTTGGCTATGAAGCACACGGTGCCATCGTGCATTACGAGGCCACAACCGAAACAAACATCCCCGTAAAGCCACACGGACTGGTGCTTATTGATAGTGGCGGACAATATCAAGACGGCACAACCGACATCACGCGAACTATCGCTTTGGGCGATACAACGACCGAACAACGCACCGCTTACACGCTGGTATTGAAGGGTTTTATCAATTTTGCCATGCTTAAGTTCCCCGACGGCGCCACTGGCACGCAGCTCGATGCCACGGCTAGGCTTCCTCTTTGGCGCGAAGGTATGAACTATTTGCACGGCACTGGCCACGGCGTGGGGGCTTATCTCAACGTACACGAAGGGCCTCATCAGGTTCGTATGCAATGGCGACCCGCTCCTTTCCATGCTGGAATGACGGTTACCGACGAACCTGGTCTTTATGTTGAGGGCTTATTTGGCATCCGAATTGAGAACACTTTGCTCACCACGCCCTATCGTTCTACGCCCTTTGGAGAGTTCTTACAGTTCTCTTCGCTCACGCTTTGCCCCATCGACACTGCTCCTATTGAACTGTCAATGCTTACACTCGACGAGCTTTCGTGGCTTAACGACTATCATCGCACGGTGTACAACACGCTTGCGCCACATCTCGACAGCGAGCATACGGAGTGGCTAAAGGATGCTACAAAACCGTTAGAAGTGGCTAAATAACTGGCGTATTGGTATAACACCCATGGTTTGGAAGAGAAATAACAAGCCTATTTCTGCATAAAAACTCACCATTGGTGCTTCAAAGCCTAAATCATAAAGGGCTGGAAAAACTAGAATGTTCTAGTTTTTCCAGCCCTTTTTGTCGTAAGCTTAGTCTGATTTGCCTGATGTTTCTACCTATTTTATCAGATGTTTCAACCTATTTTATCAGAAGTATCAGCCTATGTTATCTTAATACCACTTCTTTATTTCAATATAATGCTGTGCGAACTCTTCGGCTTGACCGGGCTTTGTTTGTTTAACAAGCTTGGCAGGTACGCCAGCCCACAACTCATTAGGTCCAATCTTGGTGCCTTGTAGCACCACAGCGCCAGCAGCAACGATAGCACCTTCGCCCACTTCGGCCTTATCTAGCACCGTTGCACCCATGCCAATAAGACATCCACGTCGAAGAGTGCAACCATGAACAGTGGCGTTATGCCCCACCGACACATCGTCTTCTATCTCTACAGGCGTACCATGCGACTGGTGAACGCATGCTCCGTCTTGGATGTTTACCCGATTACCGATGCGTATACCATCGACATCTGCACGAAGAACTGCACAGAACCACACCGAGCAATCGTCGCCTAAAGTGACGTCGCCCACGATAGTGGCGTTCTCAGAAAAATAACAATTGCGGCCCCATTGTGGGCCTTTACCGTTTACTGGCTTTGTAAGCATGATGTTATGTTTGTTTATTGGCGTGTGAATTTGTTTACTTGCACTTGCGCTTGCCACTTATTTAGCGCACAAAGCTATATATTAATTAGGTAACAAGCAAGCGAGCTGACAATTGAAACTGGTGTTTTCTCACCGCTTTAACCATCAACTCGCTCGTTTGCTCCATGGTGTTGCATCATCTTTCAATCGTCACTTCCTCACGATAGTCTTTCACTCGAAACACAAAACGCGTGTTGGCGGGTAACGACTTGAGCGGAATGCTGATGTAATAGCTTTGCGAATAATATTGCGGCACGCCGTTCTGACTGTGAACAAGGTGCATATATAAGATGTGTTGACCGCTTGGCGTACGCACCAACGAGTCGCGAACAACACCTATTCTCTGCTTCTTATCCTGCCCATCGCTATGCCCCACCTTCAGTGCGAAGCCGATATTGAAGTACTTTCTGTTTTTACTAACCCACGCACTTTCGAAGGATACGGGGTCAGTTTCCAACTTCGAGTTGGTTGAAAGCTGCACAACAGGCAGCGCAACAATACTTCGTGGGTTGACGTTTTTCCCGTTTTGGTCGTAATAATACAACACGCGATAAACGCTATCTGCAACAGCTAGCGACTTATTTACGATGTTATCAGCAATCCGAAGCGTGTCTCCCTCGTCGGTAACAACGTAGGCCAGCGTGCCTTTAGCTGTGGTATGCACCTCGCCAAAACGTGCTTGGAGATACGAATTTGCACCATCGCCCGTGCTATAATGGTTGTCTTCGCAAGCCTGCAAGCCTGCAACAACCATCATAACCACCACGCATTGCACGCCTAGCCACAAGCGTTTGGATATTGATTTGCCGTTGTTTGCTATCATTGGGCGTTGAGTTGGTTAATCAAGGGGTTGGCATACATCTCGAGTAGACGCGTTCGTAAGAAGTCTTCGTCTTTGTTTTCGAGGTTAATTTTAGCCATCTGTCCCTCCAAATACTTTTCAAACCGCGCCTCATCATCGGCCGTGAAAGCGTTCTCTTCCGTTTTTTGTCCAGTAAGTAGGTATAAAGCCACGCGGTTTCCGGGATAGATGCGATAATGGCGATATATCTCTTTATCGATGTGTTGCGCCACAGCAGCAAACAAATCGCCCTTGGGCAGCGTGCGATCTAGCGTTGCCAAGAAGCTATCAATGCAAGGAGCGCAATGATAATGTACACCTCCTTTATAACCAACGATACCAGTTTGCATGCTCTGCACATCGTCTTGCGCACTCTTTTTAAAGTTGGGCACATCTCGTTTTTGCTGCATTTCTTTCGCTTTGAGATAGTCGCAGGGGTCGTATTCGTACGAGATAGAGAGAGGCACGATATGCAAATGCATTAATCGGTCAACAACATCGCCTTCTCCACCAATGGCCATCATCTTCAAAACGGCCTCTTGCGTGCGGTCGTTCGAGTCTTTTGCCCTACCTTCGCGTTGTGCTATCCACACATTTTCGTGCTTTTCGTTGATGGCGTAGTGCATATACTCCGAGAGAAGCTTGCTCGATGCCAACATTTGTCGAATGGGTAGGTTGCGTTCAACGATGAACGACTTGTTTACACGCACCAAATCCTTCACCCACGGCAGCGAGAGCAGATTGTCGCCAATGGCAATTTCGCAAGTTGTTTCGCATCCATTGTCGATAAGAAATTTAGCCAAGAAGGCCGAATCGAGCACAATATCGCGGTGATTACTGATAAAGGTGTAGCGCCGTTGCATGTCGATGGCTTGGCTATCCATGTCTGCGCCGCTACTGGCCTTTGCCAATAGACCAATCAAGAAGGGGTAAGCGAACGTCCGTTGCACTTCAAGACTGGTTTTACAAGCCCGCAGTTGCTGCGCAAATTGCGCAAAAGTGAACTGTGGGAAGATATGGGTTATCACGGCTTCGAACTGCTTATCGGCCAGTAGACGTTCGAAAGCAGCGGGCAACTCTTCGGCATCAAAGGGCCGAATAGACGCGAATTTTTCTTGATAGCTATTGGTTGGCATGTTTTAAAGACAATATTATCGGCAGCCCCATCGCTCTTTAGCCTATGCAAAAAGTACGAGTGGTTTGGCCTGCAGCTGTTAAGAGCACGCTAACAGCGCACACTTCGGCCTGCAAGCGAGGCTGTCTTGGTTATACGTTTGTGCGCATTGGCAACCCAGGAGATTAGAGTTGGTTCTCCACGATGTCGCTCAACACATCTTTCATTTCCAGTCCGGCGGCACGCACTTGTTGCGGAATAAAGCTCGTTGGCGTCATTCCAGGCGTGGTATTCACCTCAATGAGATTGATTTTATCTGTTCCGTCGGCTTCTTTCGTCAAAATATAGTCGATGCGAATAATACCATTACAACCCAAAAGGTCGTAGATATAAGCCGTATGTTCGGCCACTCTGCGAGCTGTTTCGTTGGCAATGCGAGCTGGAGTAATCTCTTCCACCTGTCCGTTATACTTCGCATCGTAGTCGAAAAATTCGTTATGGCTCACTACTTCTGTGGCTGGCAGCACCCTTGTTTCGCCTTTTACGCGATAGCAACCCACAGAAATTTCGGTACCATCGAGAAACGATTCAATCACAGCCGACTCGTCTTCCATGAGTGCTTTGCGCAATGCTGGTGCCAATTGGTCGATGTTTTTCACCTTCGACACACCAAAACTCGAGCCATCGGCAGCAGGTTTTACAAAGCAAGGCATGCCCAATTTCTCTTCCACTTCGTGTTCGTTGATAGAAAACTCTTCGCCTCGGCGCACCAAAATGCTGTTGGCCACGTTCACACCTAGTCCGCGAAGGTAGTTGTTAAGCACATACTTGTTAAAGGTTAGTGCCTCAACCAGCACGCCACTAGTGGAGTAAGGCATATCGATGAGTTCGAAATAGCCTTGCATAATACCGTTTTCGCCGGGCGTGCCATGGATGGTGATGTAGGCATAATCAAAAAACACCTGCTTGCCTTCGTGTTCGAAAGAGAAGTTGTTTTTGTCGATGTTGGCTTTTTCGCCATTACCCAGGTCCACTTTCCAGTTCATTCGCTCGATGTCTACGATGTAGACATTATACTTTTCCTTATCAAAAAACGAGTAGATGCCACGTGCCGAACGCAATGACACTTCGTGTTCTGACGAGTTACCACCGCATACGATGGCAATATTTCTCTTCAAATCTTTCATATCCTTATATATCTTTTCTTCTTTAACGTTAATTGGCGAGCATAATTTGCCTTCTACAATTATCTCGTTTTTCTAAATTTCCTAGCCCTTAATCGGCTCTTTAGAGACATCTTGGATAGCTCGAGCTTATGGCTGCTTTGGCTTTTAGTTTGCCAATCCCTTGATGTAGTTTCGCCATTTTTCGAGCAACAGTTCCATATCCTGAGGCATGGGCGAGGTGAAATCCATTTGCTTTCCTGTTGTGGGATGCACAAAACCCAGTGTTCGGGCGTGCAATGCCTGCCTAGGACAAATTTTAAGACAGTTTTGTATGAATGCCTTATAGGTAGACGAACGCTCACCGCGCAATATTTCGGTTCCGCCATAGCGTTCATCGCCAAACATGGGGTGGCCGATGTGCTTCATATGTGCTCGTATTTGGTGGGTTCTTCCCGTCTCTAGGATGCATTCCACAAAGGTAACATATCCAAAACGTTCTAACACACGATAATGAGTAACGGCCGATTTACCTATCTCGCTATCGGGAGCAAACACCGCCATACGGAGTCTGTCTCGTGGGTCGCGCCCAATATTGCCCTCTATTCGCCCCTCATCTTCGGTGAAATTGGCCCACACCAGGGCGTTATAGCTTCGGTGAGTGGTTTTGTTAAAGAACTGCAAGCCTAGATGTCGCTTAGCTTCGGGCGTCTTTGCCACAACCAGCAGTCCGCTTGTGTCTTTATCTATGCGATGCACCAGTCCCACTTCGGGGTCGTTGGCATCAAAAGATGGCATATTTCGCAGGTGCCATGCCACGGCATTGATAAGCGTACCATGAAAGTTGCCAGCCCCTGGATGCACCACCATGCCTGCCGGTTTGTTAATAACCATCAGCGCTTCGTCTTCGTACACCACGTCGAGTGGCAGGTTTTCGGCCTCAATGGTGGTGTCGTGGTGTGGCCTGTCGAGCATGAGGGTTATCACATCGCCTGGCCTAACCTTGTAATTGCTTTTCACTGCACTGTCGTTCACATGCACAAAGCCAGCATCGGCGGCCTTTTGTATGCGGTTTCTACTGCTGTGTTGCAACCTTTCGGCCATAAAGCGGTCGATGCGCACGGGCACTTGTCCCTTGTCTACCACAATTCGCAGATGCTCGTAGAGCTGTCCCGTGTCGTCATCCTGTTCTTCTATCTCGTCTATATAGTCGGTCATGCGTTGTTGCTGTTGTTCTTATGGCCCTTATTCATGGCCCAATGACTTACTAGTTTTCGTTGCGTTGTGGCAGTTCGGCAGGCGAAACCACGTCAAACTCATCCACTTCGTTCTCTCCTCCGGCTTCTTGCTGGTTGTTATAAATGGGTTCAACGTAATCGATGCTCGAATCGTCGGCCGAACGCGAACCGTTACCCACCTGCAACACCACCACTGCGCCCACGGGGATGCGCTCGCCGGCCGACACATGCCTACCATTTACGGTGGCACCATACACCCATTCGCGTTCGCCTACTATATATTGGGGTGGCCCCACCTTAAATCCCATAGCCGTGAGCTTGGCTATTGCCTCGCGCACCGAACTATTATCGATAATATCTGGAAGGGTGATGGTGGGCGTATTGCCCGAATTAACAATAACATAGATAACATGGCCCGACTTTACTTTGTCGCCAGGCTGGGGCGATTGCTCCAAAATACAATCGGCAGGAAGTGTGCGTACATAACCCGTATCGGTCACTTCGATGAGCAATCCTTCATTGGCAAGAATTTGTTTGGCATCGGCATACGACTTATGCCTTATATCGGGGATGAGAATAGCCTCGCCGTGGTGGGTGTAAATGTCGATACCGAACTTTGCTCCAACCACGAGTAAGACTAAAACAATGGCCATCGCCAAGAGGTTTAGCCAAATATATTTGCTTGTTAGTTTACCAAAAAAATCTGATGACTTCATTCTTTATTCTATACTTATTGGCAAAGGTAGTGCAAATAGCACAAAACACAAAGAAAAAGACATAAAAAAAGACGACTGCTACATCCTCATGCCACAGTCGCCCCACAAATTTAAGAGAGTTTTATTATCAACGAGAGTAATACTCGTTAATTATGAATAGATTGAAACAGGATACCAATTAGCTTGTCACAAGTGTATCGGCATACATACTTTCTACCTAAATCTTCGCTACAACGCATTGTAGCGCCTGGAAGAAAGATTGAAAAAATCTACTTTTAATGGGTGCAAAGTTAACTAAAAGAAATGAATTTTGCAAATATTTTAGGCATTTAACCTAATTTTTTTATTATTTATTATCGCTAAATATGCCGAAACTTCTCATTTTCAAGCACTTTATGATAGTACATTTTTATTAACATTTTGTAGTGAACACTTGTTAATGAGACTGCAAACGATTATCAAACTGCGCTTATTGACACTCAATTCGTGGATAAAACGACACGAAACCGCCACACAAGCCAGCAATTAGCAAGCATGTAAAGTTAAAAACGGCGTAAATATTGGTTTGTTTACAACCTAAAGATGCACGCAACCTGCAATTGCGCCAATATAGTACAACCCACAACAACCAACTATACCCACTCGCAGACGTTAAGTTTCTGTGGGCGAGGGTTGGCTGCCACCATCGTGTTTTCCACCTTCTATCATTCTTATTCTTTGCAGCCTAACACCGCCTAAAGGATTAGCATGAGGCAACGTTTGCGTGTTGCGCCCTCAATTACCGACAACTATTTTGCTCATATCGCTCTACAACAAGGCAACAAACAATCTGCGAACAACAAAACATTGTTCGCAACAGATGCTTAGCGCACAAGCGCACTCGCCTCTCGCCAATATACACAGAGACACATAGCAGTGATTGATTAGGGGAAAAACACTGGTTCTAAATGTTCGCAAATCTTACGTGCCACGCTTAGGCTAGATTTTCGGGACAAGTTGATGCACATTTGCGGCTGCGGTTGGCACAATGCGTGCTAAACAATATCGCAACACAGTACAAAACCCGGCAAGCCAATCACCGAGAAGCCCATCATCGCCCCCAAAAAACATTTAGAACCAGCACCAATTACATCTGCGAGATAACATTCTGCATGCGCTGCGTCATCTCGTCTTTGTCGTACGGCTCTTTAAAAGCGATAAAAATGGTGTCGTTACCAGATATTGTGCCCAATATTTGCTCAATACCACCATTATCAATGTTATACGCAATAGAGCTTGCATAACCGGGACGCGTCTTCATTACGCCCATGTTTCCCGAATATGCAATAGAAAGAAAACCCGAAACTTTCATCATTTCGCGAGCCGTTCTAGGACTGGGCACGCGTTTATACATTGTTTCGTTAGGTAGCACGTAGGTGTATTTACCGTTAATACTGGCGGCTTTTGCCACCTTTAGTTGCTTCAAGTCGCGACTCAGTGTGGCCTGAGTGATGTGAAACCCTTCAATGGCTAGTGCTTTCAGTAGGTCTTCTTGGCAGCCTATCTCCTGACTGGAGATTAGCAGCTTCAATGTTTCAAGTCGGCTGTTTTTCTCTTTCATGTCTGCATCTAATTCAAGTTAAGAAAAGTAGAACGTAAACTGGGGCGCAAATCTCTAACCCATGCGCTTTTTGTAACGCTTTACCCTATTTTGCAAAGTTATGTAATTAAACAACAACTTACAAGAAAAAACAGCATTTTGTTATAAAAGATTGGCAAAGATGAATAAAAATAGAATATATTTTACATACAAGGGGTTATCTACGCATTTATACTGTGTCTTAACACTTAAATAGGCGGTTTCCTTTGTTGTCGTTCTCTATGTTCTGCATTCATTTTTTTGTATTCTATTTTTGTGTAATTGCCACTCACTCATACCTCTACCCTTCTCGCTATCGCTGTTTCTCACGAGAGTGATTTATTCGGCTTTGTATGATAATTCACATACGCCTGATATGCAAAGCAGTATTCTTCTCTTTTTAATACGTGTACAGGCGCGCACGCGTTGTAGCGTTAAACGCAGCATACAACACCAAACCACCGTCTTAAAACCTTGGCGAAAGAGCAACAACACGCCACTTCTATGGTCTATGGTGCAGGGTTTAGCAACATGGAGCAAAGAAACAAATGTTAATTCGGTTATCTTTCTTTACAAAACATATCCTTATTCTACACCCCTTCTAGAGAAAAATAAGGGTAAAAACCTATGTTTGGCCAACTCGAAAGGCGATTTTTCTAACTTTGCTCAATCATTATATTGCCCTTTTTGGGCTATTTACCTATGTTTTGGGTTTCTATTTGGAGCGATTTCCTTATTTTTTGCGTTCGTCAACAACCAATTTTCGACGTAATTTGAGCAAAAAACCGAAAGTAAAATGCAGCAAATAACATCGCTAACTGCTAGAGATAACCTTGCGTTTTGCAGCATATTACCTTGCGTTTTGGTGCAGTTAGCAGTGCTAAAACCTGGTTTTTACACTAGCATTATGAAAGAATAATCATTGTTTTACAAACAACATGAAACAAAAGTAAAGTATATTATATCGTTTTAAACAAAAAACAAACAATTCTCTAACACACTCTTTCAAACCTCATCCAAACCTCATCTAAATAACATTAAAAACAGGCGAGCATCCCAAAAACTGGCAAAAACTGGCATATTAGCCCCTAAAACAATATAACACACTATAAATCAACGTCTTACAAACTCTCGAAATACGTCATGTTTTTCGATCGAGGGCCGACTTGATGCGCGCCGATGGGCGCTATAATGTTAAATTTTGATGCGTTTATTTTACAAAACACCAACAACTTCCCTTCACTTTAGCATCTCTTTACGCCAGTTCGGGATAAAAAAGTGCCCTAAAAAGTTGGTAATCTCGCTATTGT